>PXBV01000155.1 GCA_003565575.1 Psychroflexus sp.
AACTTCTTGATTTTGTGTATTTGGAATAAATAGTTTAAATGAACCATCAGAGCTTGGGTTTGGGTACATTTTTAAATCTTCTAATGCATTTGCATTTTCTATACTTAAGTTTCCGCCATCATCACCAGGACCACTATAGGTTGACCAACTTAGATTGTTGATATTAATCCTGTTTTGTGAACTTGTACTGGATTCATTTCGTAAAGCTAAGGTGAAATCCCCTTCAATATTTATATCATCAACAGTAAACATATATCTTTCTTCACTGCTGGTTATGGTTTCTATCACTTCATCATTAATGATTAAATCTATCTTTCTTTCACTCCCAACATCCTCTGCCCAATTCATCACTTCTACAGAAAAAGATCCAATTCCACCAGCAATTGGGTTTGTAGATGTAACGCCAGTTCTTTGTCTATTGAAGAAAAAGCTTCTTAAATTTTGATGATAAGCACCAACATTAATGGTTCCTACTAAATCCCAAGAAAACCCATTATCTAGATTATTAAATGTATTATCCACAAACCCATCTCCAGTCAATTGATCAAAACTTTCTGTAAAAAAGCGAGTTGTTGGCGGCCCAGTGTAAGCATTCCAGCTGATATTATTGATGACAATTGCATCTTCATTGTCTCCAATTGTTGAAGCATTTAAAATTGCTAAAGTAAAGTCACCCTCAATGTTAAGGTTATCTACTTTGAAGGTGTATGCTTCTTCGCCAGTATGAGACATTTTGCCCACTACGCTACCATTAACCAAAACTTCCACATTTCTTTGGTTATTTGAATATGATTTGTTTTTGAGATCTAATGTAAGAGCACTAATACCCCCAGGAATCGTTTCCGATTCAATACCTGTCACTCCACCATAAAAATAAATCTGCTTTCCAGAATCAAATTCACCAGTGACTATTTTAGCGTCTTGAATTGTCCATTCAATGCCATACTCCCCTTTAAAGGTTTCTGTAGTAAATTCATCGAGTTGATCTGTACTGTTTGAAAAGCTTTCGGTATAATTAAAATCTGTAGTTTCATTCAAGTTGTAAGGGTCCCATCGAATATTATCAAAAGCAATGGCATTATCGGTGTTGTTTCCTCCGCCTGAGGCATTGCGAATTTCCAAGATAAAATCACCTTCTATATTAATATTATCAACATTAAACTTGTATTCGTCTGTACCGCTATGGGTAAGCGTTTCGATAACATCACCATTGATAATTAACTCAATAATTCGCTCACCACCTCCAAATATATTTAAACAATCTACGGAAAATGAGCTAATTCCGCCTGATATCGTACCAGACTTAATACCTACAGTATTGTTCTTAAATACAACATTTTTACCAGCATTCAATCGGTTATGATCCCCACGTCCGATTACACGCCAACTAAAACCATGGTTACCTGTGAAAGTTTCAGAACCCCAAGAACCTAAGCTCATGTTTTCAAAGGTTTCACGATAATTGTAGTGTGGAGACCAACTTAGATTATCGATAGCTATGGTTCCGCCATCAATTTCCAAAGCTAGCATGACGTCGCCGCTGATGTTAATATTATCAACTTCAAACGTATAAACTTCATCAGTGGAGGTGGTAGTACTTGAGCCTACTTCTTCGCCATTTATAAGTAATTTTATTGTACGCGTTTCGCTACCGTCTCCTATGTTTTTACATTCTACAGAAAAAGAGCCTATACCATCTGTAATCGTTTCAGATTCTAGAAGAATACCACTATTTGTAGATATACCTTGAGACCCGTCAACGTAGCCCTCTATTTTGAATTCACCATTCACGGTCCAATCATTTCCACTGTCTCCCGTGTAAGTGTAGTCTGTTAATGACTGGTCGGATGAAAAATCTATCAATTCAAAGGTTTCCACGTATCTTATTTCACTATTTTCTGTAGTGGGACCAATTTTAGCCGAAATGTCTTTTGACACGTCTTGAGGATCATTCCCATCTTTAGACCATTTAAAATCTATATTTGGTGTTTTTCCGTCTACCGTTTTAAAATATAGACGAATAGGATGAAAACCTCTTTCTAAGTTAAGAGATACTGTTTTTAAGCTGCCATCATACATAAAATCTCCATCTATGGCGGCTATATCGTGAACCCTTAAAAAAGCCTTACCCTCAGCTTGAAGATTAAAGGTGTAGTTCCCATCATCAGGGACATTCAAATAGCCTTCAAAAAGAGCGGAGTTGTCTTCTAATTCTTCTAAACTTAAGGTTTCCAAGCGGCTTGTAGTCTTTTCATCTGGAGCAGAAATCCAAGGGGTGTTACTATTATAAAACTGAACATTCCAACCCTTTTTTTCTGATTTTCCTTTTTTTGATGCCACCAAAACATCATCGTATGGACGCGGCGCCGTTGCGTTTGGCATACGCATTTGTGAGATTTTTTCCTTAAAACGTTGATCGAGTTGGCTTAGCTGCCCTTGGCTATTTAAGTTATTGGATTGTTTAGGATCTTTAGTAATATCATAAATTTCAAAATTATCATAAGGCGATTGAATATTGTATCTGATGCCAAGAGTATCACCGATTCTAAGCATTTGCATTTGTCTTCGTTCCCTATTTCTATGTTTGTCTAAAAATTCAGCATATCCTGGTGTTCTATTATTTTGAAAGTATTCTACATAAACAGTACTTTCATTTTTGTCTTCCTCTCCAGTAAGTCTAGGTAGGAGAGAAACCCCATCTGAACGGACAGGTCCTTTATATCCCGCTACTTCTGTAAATGTTGGCATCCAATCATAATCTATACTTGGTTTCTCAACTTTTGTTCCAGGGCTTATTGTGCCAGGCCAATAGGCTATGCCAGGGACTCTAACTCCTCCTTCCATTACATCAAGTTTTAACCCATCAAAATCTCCAAAACTTTCAAAAAAATTAGGACGGTAGGGGTTGCCAGGAATGTAAGACTCCGCAGCTGGACCATTATCTGAAGAGAAAACAACTAAGGTGTTTTCATCAATATCAAGGTCTTTTAAAAGCTGTATTACATCATTGACTTGGTGGTCTATTCGTTTTACGATTGTAGCCCAACGTTTGTAAATATTTGGCCATGCTACTTCTGGAGTATTTGGGTTGTTGTCATGATCATAGGTGGCGTTTGCATAGAGCGGATCCATCCAAGTATCTGGTTCTCCAGATGCTGTATTGATCATTTTACCATCTTCTCCCAACCATTCTAGTCCTCCGTTTAAACCATAACCTTCTGGATAGGCTTGGGTTGGAAGTTCTAAGACGGCGTGTGGTGTAGCATATGATAAATACATAAAAAAAGGATCATCTTTATTTTCGCCGTTTTCATGATCAATAATATATTGTTTTGCCTTGGCCGTAAACAAATCTCCTGAGTAACTTTTATCTAGCCCCGAAGTAATAGCTATTTCATTGTCATAAACTTCTTTTTTTCCACGGTAGATACCTTCCTCTGGATAGTGTTCATGACCGTCTCCATGACGCATGTATCCATAATAATTATCAAAGCCTCTTTCTGTGGGTTTAGCTGTCCAGTTGTTGTTGTTTCCTTGCAATCCCCATTTACCAATAGCCATGGTTTTATATCCTAATAGCTGCATGACATTTCCTAGAGTGTAGTTATCATCAAGTGCTTTATCAAATTGATTATCCCTCACGTTGGCATGTCCTTGACTTTGCCCTAGTAATAGAGATGCTCGCGCTGGTGCACAGACAGGAGCAGGACTATAATGTTCCATCATGGCACCTCCATTTGCCATTGCGTCTAGGTGTGGTGTTAAATGATAGGGTTTGCTTGGATCGTTCAATTCTTTTCGCCGATTCTGAAAAAATACGCCTACATCTCCAACTCCTAAATCATCCGTATAAATGAAGATAATGTTTGGTTTTTTATTGTTTTCTGAATCA
>PXBV01000106.1 GCA_003565575.1 Psychroflexus sp.
AGTTCAGAAAACCCTGAAAATCTTGTAGAAATTTTTACAAAAACGGGGCTCTCTAAGCTTTTAGTCTATAAAGAGTCCAATGATGATATTGTAGGCTACATTCATTCCTATGATATGTTTAAGCGCCCCAAAGACTTAGAAAGTATCCTGCTTCCCGTAGTGTTTGTTCCGGAAACTATGCTTGTAAAAGAGATTTTAAATATTCTCATCAAAAAAAGGAAAAGTATTGCCGTAGTAGTGGATGAGTATGGAGGTACAAGTGGAATGATGACGGTAGAAGACATTGTAGAGGAGCTCTTTGGAGAAATTGAAGACGAGCATGACTCGGTAGTGCTAGTAGAAGAAATTATCGCAGAAAATTATTTTAAATTTTCAGCTAGACTGGACGTAGATTACGTGAACGAAAAATACGAAATCAATTTACCTGAAAGTGAAAACTATGAAACCTTAGGAGGAATGATAGTGAACACTACAGAAGAAATACCAGACGTGGGAGAAGAAGTCATCATCGATAAATTTAAAATAAAAATCATAGAAGCCTCTAATAAAAAAATCGAATTGGTGTCCATTAAAATTAGCTCTGAGGATTAGCAGCTATTAGAATATAATGCTTGGATCACTCGCTTTCAAATTCAGAATAAATATTTTAAACAACAAGGTTTTATATATGGGCTAATTATCTTATTTTCGCCCACTATATTTATCAAAAATATCCTAAAATGGCAATACTAAATAAAATCAGAGAACGTACAGTTTTCCTTATAGTCATCATAGCTTTAGCTTTATTTGCATTTGTACTTGCAGACTTGTTTAATAATGGCGGCTTTTCTGGTAACAAAGCCAGCACACCAGTAGGTGTAATAGATGGTGAGGAAATAGGCAGAGAAGAGTTTTCTAGCAATGTTGAAGCAATAGTAAGCAATGGCGGAGGCAGATTGAGCTCACTACAAGCCGCTAAGCAAGCCTGGGACAATTTCATGCTTAGAACAGTTCTAAATCAAGAGTTTGATAAGCTTGGTTTGCAAGTAGGTCCAGACCAGATTAGTAATGCCATGGAAGAGCAACTTGCTGGAGATCCTAGATTTTCTACAGAAGATGGCTATTTTGACGAAGCTAAAATGAAACAGTTTATTGCTGAACTTAAAATGGTTTCTCCAGAACAGTACTACCAATGGATCAATTATGAAAATAATGTAGAATCTGGAGTAAAAACCGATATTTATTTCAATTTAATTAGAGGCGGTATCAAGGCATCACTTCTTGAAGGAGAGCAAATTTACCATCAAGAAAATGATAATTTAACCTTTGAATTTGTAAAAGTACCATTTGATAAAGCTGATGAAGTTGAAATATCAAAATCTGATATTCAAAGCTATATCAATAAACATAAAGAGAGATTCCAACAAGAAGAAAAACGAGATATAGAGTTCATTAGTTTTAATGAAGAACCTTCTGATGAAGATAACGCTGAGGTTTTGGTAGAAATTGAAAAACTAATGTCTGCTGAAGGTGAAAACTTCAAAAACACTGAAAATGTTGAAGAATTTGTAGCGCTTAATTCTGAAATTCCTTTCAATGATTTTTACACTTTTGAATACAACTTCACTGGTGAGTTTGCTGAAGATATTTTAAGCCTAGACATCAATGAGGTTTATGGTCCTTATTTTGAAAATGGTCACCATAAACTTACCAAACTACTAGAACGAACAAAAGTAGCCGACTCTGTGAACAGTAGCCATATTCTCGTTACTTATGAGGAAGCGCGTGTGGATGCCTCTGTAACTAGATCTAAAGAAGATGCTAAACGTCTTGCCGATAGTATTACAAATGTGCTAAGACGTAATGGTTCTAAATTTTCTGAACTTGCAGAAGCATTTTCATCAGACAGACAATCTGCTCAAGACGGTGGGGACTTAGGTTGGATTACTTATGGGTCTTTAGTGACAGAGTTTAACGATTATGTTTTTGAAAAAGCAAGAGTAGGAAGCTTTGGTGTTGTGGAAACGGATTTTGGTTTTCACGTTATTTCTTTAAAAGAAAGAACATCTCCTAAGGATGCCGTTAAACTTGCAACTATAGGAAAACGAGTTCAACCTTCAGAAAAAACCCTTAATGAGTTATTTAGAACTGCAAGTAAATTTGAGCTTGCAGCAAAACAAAATGATTTTAGAGAAGAAGCAGAAGCTATAGATAAAAAAGTTTCTCCTGTAAGCGGTATGAATAAACTAGATGAAACGATTCCTGGCGCTGGAAGGCAAAGAGCTATTGTTCAATGGGCTTTTGAAGCCGATACAAAAGTTGGAGACGTCAAAAGTTTTGACATAGGAAGCGGATATCTAGTAGCTAGAGTAACCAAAAAAACTAGAGAAGGTTTAAAATCTCCAGAGGAAGCTTCTGGCGCTGTAACTCCAATTTTGAAAAAGCAAAAGCAAGCAGAGCAGATTAAAACTCAGATGAAAGGTGAGGATTTAGACGCTATAGCATCAAGTTTTGGTGTAAATAAGCAGAAGGCAACATCCATTAATATGAGCAATCCTATTTTTGGTGGTGGAAGAGATGCTAAAGTTGTTGGTGCTGCATTTGCTATGGAGGTAGGTCAAGTTTCAAAACCTATACAAGGAGCAAATGGTGTTTACGTCATCAAAGTCTTAGAAAAGAAACAAGCTGAACCTCTTCAATCTTACAGAGGTGTTGCTAAAGAAGAAACTGACAAAAGATTAAGAACAATTGCCAATCCAAACACTAGCATAGTTGTTAAAGCTTTAAAGGATAAAGCAGAAGTAGAAAATAATTTACACTTGATTTATTAATAAAATCAAAAGATAACTTTTAAAATCGCTTTACCTCAGAAATGGTTTAAAGCGATTTTTTTTGTTTGTAATTTTTGTACTAAAGGCTCATCTCTTCATAGCTTAGTACTGTTTTAAATCCTTTTTTGTTGAAATACGTGGACGGATGATAGGAACTTAATGCCATAATAAAATCACCTCCCCAACCGCCAAGGCTTTTAATACAGCCATCAAAGTCTGGAAATAAACGCTCTTGAATGGGCTTTATGTTTAAAACTTCAGAAATTAATTTTTCGTGATTCTTTATAAGCGTTTGAGCCTGAACTAAAGATGAAGTTGCTTGAAATGTTTCTGTAATTGAATTTATTTCAGAAATATAAGCGTGTATGTCCTTGGGCTTACTGTCTTTATAACTTGCAATTGCTTCCCTGCTATTCTGCTTTTGGTCTAAATAAATAAAATAAATAAATGGCTGTATAGGCTTTGGTATGTTACCTTGCTCAACTTTTGGCATGCTTTTTTTTAGCTGAAAGACTACAGCTGAATTGGCGTTGGCGCAAGCTAAATCGTATCCACTTCCACCAAACGTAGAAGCTAGCAATGCATAAGGGTCTACATCAGCCCATTTTGCTATGTTGGCAATAAGCGTAGAAGACGTGCCAAGTCCCCAGTTTTTTGGAAATTCCAAATGAGTAGTAAAGTTATAGTTTGATGTAAATACAGCAGGGTTTAACTTATACGCTGCTCTTAGGATGTTAAAAAGTCTGTTTTCAATTTCATCTTTACCTTTTATGTTGGTTTTCACAAGGTCTAAAAGATTAAACTGAGTGTTGACCCAAACTTGTTTTTTATCGTCATAGCTCAGCCAGTTTGATGATGAACTTGAGGCTGTCTCTACCTTTAAGCTTTGGCCAAATTTAGAAGGAATTGCCAAAGCTTTGGCACCATCCAAAACAAGATACTCTCCAGTAATTAGTAATTTACCGTGACTATAAAATGATTCAGCTTTCACTCTGCTCTTAGTTTTTCGAGTAGATTGATTACTTCAGAATGTGTAACCGTATGCGTTTTGAAGTACTCCACAGCTTTCTCCCGTTCTTCTGCGTTGGCTTCAAATTGATTAAGAATATTCATTAAGTGCATTTTCATATGGCCTTTTTGAATGCCAGTAGTGACAAGGGAATTAACCGCTGCAAAATTTTGAGCCAAACCTGCTACTGCAGTAATCCTCATCAATTCTTCTGCAGAAGGTTGCTTTAGCAAAGCCATGGATAGTTTTACAAGAGGATGTAAACTAGTGAGCCCACCTATGGTTCCAAGTGCAAGGGGTAGTTCAATCCAAAACTTAAACTCATCGTTTTTTACGCTCACATGCGTTAAGCTGCTATATTGACCTCTTCTAGAGGCGTAAGCATGTACTCCAGCTTCTACGGCTCTAAAGTCATTGCCTGTTGCTAACACCACAGCATCCACGCCATTCATGATTCCTTTGTTGTGAGTAACAGCCCTATAAGGTTCAATTTCTGCTATTTTTATAGCTTGTGTAAACTTTTGTACAAATTTCAAAGCTTCTTCTTGAGTTTCTCCTAGCAGAGATGTAGGACAGGATACTTCTGCTCTCACCAAACAACCAGGAACATAATTAGACAAAATACACATGATTACTTCTGGAAAATATCCTTCTTCTGTAAATGCTTTGTAGCTTTTTGCTTCAGCCTCTAACGTTTGCCCAAATTGTTCTAAACAGGAATTGATAAAATTAGCCCCCATAGCATCTACAGTTTCAAAGGTACAGTAGAGTTGGTAGTAATTTTCTAAGGCTTCAGTTTTGTTTATTAACTTTATGTCTTTAATTCCTCCACCACGCTTCTCCATGTTTTTGGTGATAGAATTTGTCTCTGCAATTAATTTTGATTTGATACTTTCAAAAAAAGTGATAAGCTGTTCTGTAGAGCCTTTATAATTAAAATGCACGTGCCCTACTTTGGTGGTGCCTAAGATTTCAGTTTTAAATCCACCTTTATCTAACCAAAACTTAGCTGCTTTGCTTGCTGCAGCAATCACAGAGCTCTCTTCAATGGCCATAGGTATGGCATAAAGTTGATGGTCTATTTTAAAATTAGGAGCTACGCCAAGTGGTAAATAATAGTTAGAAATAGTATTTTCTGTAAATTCGTCATGAAGCTTTTGAAGTGCTTCATTACTATTCCAATATTGTTGTATGATTGTTTTGGCATCCGGATATTCAGATAAATAGTGTTTAGAAAGCCAATCTATTTTTTCGAGTTTAGTCAGCTTAGAGAAACCAGAGATACGTGACATTAGAGTTCTTTATTAGATAGTGTTGCAAAGATACACTTCATATTGAGACCAATGCTTTAAGGAGGCAGATGAATTTATTTTAAGGAATTAATTTTAGAATGCTTAAGAGCTTTCCAAGATTAATTTAGTTCAGTTTTATTAAAATAAATAAGGCTTTATTGATGGTTTTTTAGTAAAATTGAATTTTAAATCCATTTTCATGAACATATTAAAAACAGTAACTGCTTTATTATTAATCTTTTTTTCAAATTCTTTTTATGCTCAAAATAAAGACATAAGCCTAGAGGACATCTGGAGTGGAGAGTTTAGCGAAGAAAGAATGGAGTATTTCCAGTCTCTTAAGGACGGTAAATCCTACATAGTTCAAAATTACGATAGAGCAAATCAAGATATCTTAGTTGAAGTGTTTAGTTACGAAACTGGTGAGATAATCAAAACGCTTTTTAGCAGCAGTAACATCCCGGGCTTATCTTTTTTTCAAAGCTTTCAATTGAGCAAAGACGAGACAAAGGTTATTTTAGGGACCAATGAAGAATCCATCTATAGACGCTCTAAGCGAGGAATTTATTATGTGTATAATTTGCAAACTGAAGCCTTGATTAGAATTGATGATGAAAATATACAATCTCCAACATTTTCTCCAGATGCAACTAAGGTGGCTTATGTAAAGAACAACAATCTCTTTTATTTAGATTTGGTTGAAAATACCACACAACAAGTTACTACAGATGGAGAAAAAAATAAAATCATTAATGGGCTAACCGACTGGGTTTACGAGGAAGAATTTTCATTTGTAAGGGCTTTTGAGTGGAGTCCAAGTGGTAACCAAGTAGCCTATCTAAAATTTGATGAAACCGAAGTTCCAGAATTTTCTATGGATCTATATGGCCGTTATGGAGAGAATTTATATCCATCTCAAGATGTTTTTAAATATCCAAAAGCAGGAGAAAAAAATGCGAATGTAAGTCTTCACCTTTATAATGTAACTACTCAACAAAATTCTGAAATTTCCTTAGACGAGTATGAGTATTTACCACGCTTAAAGTGGACTCAAGACGAAAATATTTTTAGCGTACAAAGCAGCAATAGACACCAAAATGAAATTAAACTTTATTTAGTTGATACCCAAACAAAAGAGGCAAAATTAATCTTGACAGAAAAAGATAGTGCTTATGTTGAGGTTAATAACGATCTTACTTTTTTAAAAAATAACAGCTTTATCTGGACTTCAGAAAAAGATGGCTGGAAGCACATTTACCATTATGATAAAAATGGACGCTTAATCAATCAAGTTACAAAAGGAGAATGGGAGGTAACAAGTTATTATGGCTTTGATGATAAGTCCAACCAGATTTATTACCAAAGTACAGAAAATGGAAGTATCAATAGAGACGTATATTCTATACGCCCCAATGGAAAAAGAAAACAAAGACTTACAGACCAAAATGGCATCAATAGAGCTGCTTTTAGTGCAGACTTTACCTATTTTGTGAATACTTACACCAGTGTAACAACACCGTCTGTTTATACTTTACATGAGGCTAAAAACGGAAAACTTGTTAGGAAAATTAAAGACAATACAGCCTTAAGCAAAAAACTAGAAAGTTTTAATTTATCTCCAAAAGAACTATCTACTATAGAAGTAAATGGACACGAGTTGAATACGTGGATGATCAAACCTCCCAATTTTGACCCTCAAAAAGCTTACCCATTATTGATGTATCAATATTCTGGACCAGGCTCTCAATCTGTTTCCAATTCCTTTTTTGGTACTAATGATTATTGGTACCAAATGCTTGCTCAACAAGGTTATATTGTAGCTTGTGTAGATGGGCGCGGAACAGGCTACAAAGGAAGAGACTTTAAGAAAATCACTCAAAAAGAACTTGGTAAATATGAGCTTGAAGATCAAATAGCTGCTGCTCAGCAATTTGGTCAGCGCAGTTATATTGACGCCGATAGAATTGGAATTTGGGGCTGGAGTTATGGAGGGTTTATGGCTTCCAACGCTATGTTTCAAGCCAATGACACCTTTAAAACGGCTATTGCAGTTGCGCCTGTTACAAGTTGGAGATTTTACGACACAGTTTACACAGAGCGGTACATGACAACCCCACAAGAAAACCCTTCTGGATATGATGACAACTCTCCAATTACTCACGTGGACAATTTCAAGAAGGGGAATTACCTATTAGTTCATGGTAGTGCAGATGACAACGTACACGTACAAAATACTATGCAACTTATTGAAGCTTTAGTGCAAGCCAACAAAGAATTTGATTGGAGAATATATCCAGACAAAAACCATGGAATTTATGGCGGTAATACACGCCTTCACTTGTATACGCTTATGACAAAGTTTATCAAAGATAAACTTTAAGCAGGGTGAAGATCTAATAGAAAAGATTAATATTTTAAAATCAGAAAGGTCACATATAGCTTAAAAATGAAAACCTTCTAGTTAATCTATAAGTTTGATAATTAATTTTTGATTTTATATCATAGTGTTTTGTTTCATTTGCTAAATCCAGCCATTAGTTAACTTTGTTTATGGATTTTCGTGATCATATCCGCAAAATTATCCACGTGGATATGGACGCATTTTATGCTTCCGTTGAACAACTGGATGATCCTAGTTTAAAAGGTAAAGCTTTGGCTGTAGGTGGCAGTTCCAAACGAGGTGTTGTAGCTGCTGCAAGCTATGAAGCTAGGCGATTTGGAGTAAAAAGTGCTATGAGTGGGAGAGAAGCCTCAAGACGTTGTCCGCACTTGCTTTTCGTCAAACCGAGATTTGACCGTTATAAAGATATTTCTCAGCAAATACGACGAATCTTTTTTGAATACACAGACTTGGTTGAGCCACTTTCTCTGGATGAAGCTTATCTGGATGTAACAGAAAACAAATTTAATTTTCCAAGTGCCACGGTTTTAGCCAGAGAAATTCGAGAAAAAATAAAAGTAAAAACAGGACTTAACGCCTCGGCTGGGATATCCATCAATAAATTTATTGCTAAGGTTGCTAGCGATATCAACAAACCCAACGGGCAAAAAACCATTCCCCCAGACGAAGTGATTCCGTTTCTAGAGCAACTAGATATCCGTAAATTTTATGGCGTAGGAAAAGTGACTCAAGATAAAATGTACCGTCTTGGTATCTTTACTGGAGCAGATTTAAAATTAAAATCACGAGATTTTCTTCAAGAGCATTTTGGAAAAAGTGGTATGTATTATTACAATGTGGTGCGTGGAATCCATCTTAGCGAAGTCAAACCTACCCGTATAAGAAAGTCACTTGGTGCTGAACGTACCTTTTCTGAAAATATTTCTTCTGAAATCTACATGTTAGAAAAGCTAGAAGATATTGCAGTAGAGGTAGAAAAGCGACTCAAAAGCAATAGAGTAGCAGGGAAGACCATCACTTTAAAGGTTAAGTACAGCGACTTTAGTGTGCAAACTCGAAGTAAAACCTTGAAACTATATATAGCTTCTAAAGCATTAATTATGGAAGAAACCAAAGCTCTATTGTACCAAGAACCCATCAATGATTCTGTAAGATTGCTTGGGATTTCATTTTCTAACCTTAATACAGAACACACAAAATCAGTAAAAATTGTAGAAATACCAAAAGAGGAACAGTTAAAACTACCCTTTTAAATTTAGGTTTTAACCTCACTTTTCTCAAGCTTTGTCAACTTTGTATAAATTAAGAGTACATACTTTTTCTCATTGTTAATCACTCAAAAACTATTGGTAACTTTGCTAGATGATTTATAATCTGCTTTCACATATAAATTCACCCCAAGATTTGCGTAAGCTAAAGGCAGATCAACTGGAACTTTTGGCTAAGGAATTGAGGGAATTCATCATAGATATTGTCTCAACTAAAGAAGGCCATCTTGGTGCTAGCTTAGGTGTAGTAGAGTTAACTATCGCATTACATTACTGTTTTGATACGCCCAAAGATCTTTTGGTTTGGGATGTGGGTCATCAGGCTTACGGGCATAAAATCTTAACTGGGCGTCGTAATATTTTTGAAACCAATAGAAAACTGAATGGTATTTCAGGGTTCCCCAAACGTGAAGAAAGTATTTACGATACATTTGGCACAGGTCACAGTTCCACATCCATATCTGCCGCTTTGGGAATGGCCATTTCATCCAAATTGAAAGGAGACTTTACTACTCAACACATTGCTATTATAGGAGATGCTTCCATAGCTTCTGGGATGGCGTTTGAAGGTTTAAATCATGCAGGAGTGACTCAAGCCAATCTCTTAGTGGTGCTTAACGATAACGCCATTGGCATAGACCCAAGCGTAGGTGCGCTAAAAAGCTATTTGACCAGAGCAAAAATAGGTCAAAAACCATTAACAGATAATATCATTGAAGCGCTTAACTTTCATTACGAGGGTCCCATAGATGGACATAATTTACCCAAACTTTTAAAAGCTTTTGAGAGTCTTAAAACTAAACAAGGGCCAAAACTACTTCACGTCATTACCAAAAAAGGTAAAGGTTTAAAGCAAGCTGAAGAAGATCAAGTGAAATACCATGCTCCAGGTAAATTTGATAAAGCTACCGGTGAAGTTTTATCAAAAGAAAATCAGGATTTACCACCCAAGTTTCAAGATGTATTTGGATTCACCTTACTGGAGCTGGCAGAAAAAGATGAAGCCATCATAGGCATTACACCTGCGATGCCTACTGGAAGTTCACTTAAGTATATGATGGGCAAGTTTCCCGAGCGCGCCTTTGATGTTGGCATTGCCGAACAGCACGCAGTCACATTGGCAGCAGGTATGGCTACGCAAGGCCATAAAGTGTTTTGTACCATCTATTCTACATTTTTGCAACGCGCTTATGATCAGTTGATTCACGATGTGGCAATTCAAAACCTACCAGTTGTGTTTTGTATTGACCGAGCAGGCTTGGTAGGTAATGATGGAGCTACTCACCACGGGGTGTTCGATTTGGCTTTTTTACGCTGTATCCCAAATTTAATTATTGCTGCACCTTCTGATGCTATTGAATTAAGGCAACTTCTTTATACCGCTACCCAAGATCTGCAAAAGCCCATGGCGATTCGTTATCCACGAGGAAGAGGAAGTATAAAGGAGTGGAAAAAAACCTTTCAAAAGCTTAAAATTGGCAAAGGTAGATGCCTTTTAGAAGGCGAAATGCTAGCGGTTTTAAGTCTAGGAAGTATATGTAGCAACGTATCAAAAGGCATCAAGGCTATTGATGGAAATTTCAGCATAGCTCATTACGATTTACGTTTTTTAAAACCCTTGGATGAGGACTTGTTGAAATCCATTTTAAAAAAATTTCAGCACATTATCACCATTGAAGATGGTACCATAAAAGGTGGTTTTGGAGATGCTGTGCTTGAGTTTGCTCAAGCTGAAAACTATAGAGGTAAAATCCATAAACTAGGAATTCCAGACCAGTTTATTGAGCATGGAGACACCGAAGAGCTCTATGACATTGCAGGGATTTCTTCTGAAAAGATTAAAGAAAAAATCATTTCAATATTAAAGTGAAATCCATTGAAATGTGATTGTTTTTAAGGAAAAAGCTTACCCTAATACACCTACATAGAATTAAGCTTGACTTTTTAATCATCGCAAGCTTTTTTTGGCAAAAAGTAAACTCTATATCTTTTTCTATTTAAGTGTTTGAAAATGTCAAAAATCGACCTTCAAAGGCTAAACCTTGTTTCTTCCTGTCTCATTTGGATACAATTCATGTACAGGATCACTTTGCCAGAACTCCTTTGTATCTATGTCAAGGATAGTCACAGGGCCTTTAAAAGCCGCACCAGTATCTATATTCCAAACGTTGGCTAGATTGACTGGGTCAGTTGTTCCAATACGGGTGGTAGGAGTATGTCCAATATAAATTTCAGTAAATAAGGTTAATCGGTCTGGATAGTACTGATTTTTTGGCGTGAGCGTTTTATCCATAGCCAAAACCATCTCCCAAAGCGTCCTGTCCCAATACACGGTATTTGGGTAGAACTCTTGTTGAGGGCCGTGCATATTGGCAAAACCAGCATGGAGAAACAAACGATTTTGTTCATCAATATAGTAGTTGGTTAGGTTTTCTAGAAAGCGTCGGTGTAAATCTTTTACAGTTGTATTTACGTTTTCATACGCCTTGGCAGTACTATCCCCTCCATGTTGAAGCCACTTGGGGTTAGATTTACCAGAATCAAACCAGCCTAAAACCAAATCGTCGTGATTACCTCTCATAAAAATACAGTCTTGCTCTTCTTTTAACTGAATCAAGTAAGACAGCAGTTCAGGGGTTTCGCTCCAGCCGTCTACATAATCACCAAGAAAAATTAATCGGTCATTAGGACTTACTTCTGCGCGTTTTAAAACTTGCTTCAATGCTTTGTAGGCTCCATGTATATCACCAATTACAAGGGTTCTGCTCATTTTAATTATATTTTATTTTTCTTAAAATTCTTAAATTATCTTTTAAACGTTGGTAGGCTTTTTTCTGAATTGCTTTTAGTAGAGGTTTTGCTTCTTCCAGTTTCTCTAGTGAATCCTCAAATCCATTGAGGTAGGCAATAAGGTAAATAGTGGAAAGGCTTGATAACTCTTTTTTTTCTGCTGAAGTTAATACCGCTTTGTTTTTCAACTTTTTCAATAAACTATCATTATGATTTAAATAATGTCTTAAAGTTTTTGGGTCGAATCGTGGTGCTTCAAACACCAATTCAGATTGAATTTCATAATGCATACTATCCTTGAAGCAGATGCTTACTTTTTCCAAAGGGTAATATTTAAACGTATTTGGAAGACCTAGATGAACATATTCAAGTATTTCAAATTTATCTTCATCGTATTGAATTTCTACTTCATCTTGGTCTGAATAAAACAACTTAACTTGCTCGTTAATCAACTGAATATTCACCCTAGAATAAAAGATTTTCTCACCTACATTTTTGGGTTTAGCCGCCCAACACAAGACAAAGTACTCTTTAAACACTTTGTATTTTGGATCATAATCTCGACTTTTCAAAATAAAATCATGAAAGCCATCTAAGGTCATTTCAATATTGTTTTGCGAGTTTTTTTCTATCGCTGCAACGAGTTCAGAATTGATGTCTTTTATTTCAATATCAAAGGCCTTAGGTTTACTTATGCTACCTTCACGCATAAATACGGTTCCTCCCCAATATTTCCAGATGTTTTTTCTTAGGGCACAAATACTGTTGTTCTTTTTGGGTCTTATGGATACTAATCCTACCACTTTATCCTCTGGCAGATGCGGAAAGGGAATATTTTCATAAGAAACTATGGGTGGATGCTCTAGATAAGCATTCACCAAATTTTGAATTTTACTATCGTCAAAAAAGTCTACACCTACAATCGTATTATTTTCGTCTTCAATACCAATAACGATGTAAGAATTGTTGTTTGGGTTGGTGTTAGAAAGAGAGCACACATGCTTTAAAAACTTAGCTTTCCCTTCTTTGGAACTAATGTCTATCTGTAATTTGTTATCATAAAAGCTGTTTTCCCCGTTGTGGGCGAGCAAGTTTTTGATAAGTAGGCGTTTGTTAATCATAAGTTGCCTAAAAATACAAGAAAAAACCTAACTTAACTTAAGACAATTTTGAATTAATTGTAAAAAAAAGACTCACCTAAGTGAGCCTTTTATAATATCGGGGTATTGTGGTAGTTAGTTAAAAATATATCGTAAACCAACTTGCATTTGCCATCTTGAAGAAAGAATACCAGAGTCACTGAATATTTCAATATCTCTTTCTGTCTCAAACTGTGAAGCATTAAATGAAAATTCAGGATCTGGTCCACCTTGTTCTACATTTAGGATACCAATATTTCCTGGAATGAATGGGCGTCTTCCCCAATCTTTATTGATTAAATTGGTAAAGTTGAAAATGTCAAAAGATAACTGGAAGGTATGGTTCTTATTATTGAAATCTACATTGAAGTCTTGTAAAAACTTAAGGTCAACAATATGGCTCCATGGTCCTCTCACACCATTACGCTCAGAATACTCTCCTCTTCTGTTTCTTAAGTAAGGGCTGCTTTCTATGTAGCTATTAAAAGCTTCCCACTGTTCTTGTTGCTCTACAGGAGTACCCACAAAAGTGATTTCTGAGGCATTTCTAGGAATATAGATCAAAGCATTATCACTTGAGTCATCATTGATGAGGTTGGTATTACTTTGGTAAGTGTAGGTAAATGGTAAGCCTTGTTCTCCAGCATAGAATAAAGAAAGCGTACTTTTCCATTTGTCACTCCACTCGTGCTCATAAGAAACATTAGCTTGAATTCTAGACCCTAAAGCAAAGTTTGAACGCTGTATACCAGGATTCACGTTTTTACCATTAACGGTTTGTAGACCTCTCCATTGAGATGAGTTTTGTGAAGATGTTCCTTCAAAAATATTGAAAGATTCACCAAACGTATAAGCCACTTGTCCCGCAAATCCATTTTGGAAAGGTTTGGTTAACTTAAAGGTTGCGTTGTAAGAATAGCCTTCATTTGTATTAGAACCAAGAATTATAAAACCGTAATTATCATCTATTTGATCTTCAAAGTTATAAAATGGTCTTCTATCGGCACCGTTTAGGTTTCCTACAGGGCCTCTCACGTTCAAATTCTCGTAGTAGATACCATTTAAAACATCATTATATAAAAACTCTCCAGAGGCTACTAAATTCCATATAGGAAGTTTTTGATCTACAGCAATGTTGTATTTTACAACTTGTGGAAGTTTAAAATCTGGTGCAAAAATATCAATTTGTCCTCCTGTAGTTCCCGTTCCTGGTTCTGCACCTGGTTGTACTGGTTGGTTGAAAGGATCTCCCTCAAAAAATACATCTCCTGGCAACTGAGCTTGGTTGACGCTACCCACAGTGTTACCTGTATTGTTATAGGCTCCACCAGGCCATACCAAAGGAATTCTTGACGTAAAGATACCAACACCACCTCTTACCTGTGTTTTCTTGGTTCCACCTACATCCCAATTAAACCCAAGTCTAGGTGAGAAGTGTACCTGTGTATTTATTCCTTGTCCAACTCTAGCGCCTTGTAGGTCTTTACCTTCTGCTTCAAGTAAAGGAATAGTTCTGTTATTGAAATCTGGGTTATCTAAACCATCTTCAAAAAACGGTAAATCTATCCTTAAACCTACACTTAATCTAAAGTCATCTGTGATGTCCACATCATCTTGAGCGTAGAAGCCTAATTGAGAGTATAAGAATTCTGCAGCTCCTAAAGAATCGTCACCAACCCCTCCGAGTAAAGAATAAGACCTATTGAAGAAACGAACCGGTGCTTCATTGCCAGGTACTCCATCTAAATACGTATTAAAATCAGCTAAAGATCTAAACCTGTAGTCTCCAAAGTTTTGTCTTATAAACACGTTTCTAGAGTCAAATCGTTCAAAGTTTGCTCCAAACGTAAGTTTATGTCTTCCTACAAAATATTCAAAATTATTGGTAATGTTTAAAACTTTTTGTTCTAGCTGGTTTGCTGTTGAAAATGGTTCAGAACCAAACCAAATAGAACCAGAACCATCATCAATTCTTACCGCAGGAAATGGATTGTTACCAAATGTTCTGTTATCAAAAACATCAGTATACGCAACGATCAAGTTATTAGAGATATTAGAGCCATTATTGTATTTCCATTCTAAGGTGGTAGAATTGGTTCTTGAAGGGAAAAACACTGCTCGGTTCAAGAAGTTGATATTCCTATCATTACTTTGTCTTGGGCTTATATTTTCTGCGTTAACATAACTGTTTCTGAAAGTCAACACATTTTTTTCATTGATATTCCAGTCCAAACGCGTGATCAATTTATCACTGATTAGTTCTTCTGGATTGTTATCAAAAACTCCAGGATCGTAACCATACGTATTGATTAAGCCTTGCCTTAGGTTAGTTAAGTCTTGAGGTGAAGCATCACCTTGATACAAATCAACATTAAAAGGCTGTGGAGTGGTTTCTACTTGTCTCTCGTAGTTAACAAAGTAGAATAATTTATCTTTCTTTAAAGCACCACCAACTCTAGCTCCATATAATTCTGCGCTAAAATCTGTAAGTCGCTCTCTATTATCTCTGCTGATTGCTGTTGGTGTTTTACCAACTAAATCTTGATTTCTTAAGTAGTAATATGCAGAACCTTCTGTATTATTGGTTCCAGAACGTGTAATAGCATTTATAGATCCACCAGCAAAACCAGATTGTCTTACGTCAAATGGAGATAAGTTAACTTGAAATGATTCAATCGCATCAATAGAAATTGGGCTTACTCCTGTTTGCCCTCCGTTGGTACCAGAAGCGGCAAGTCCAAAAGCATCATTATTTACAGCACCATCAAGGTAAATAGCGTTGTATCGGTTGTTTTGTCCCGCAAGGGAGATACTACCGTTCTCTCCAACTCTTGCCTCAGGTGTTTTTCTAATAAAATCACCTAAAGAACGTGTTGCAGAAGGTAAATTCAAAATCTCTCTTTGAGAAATATTGGTGTTTGAACCTTGTTGACCAGAATCAAAAATACTGCTTCTGGATGCAGAGATAATGACTTCATCTAGTGCATTGTCAGACTCATTCATTTGTCTACTAATTCTTTCCGTGTCACCAAGATTTAAGTAGATTCCTTCCAACCTGATGTCCTCAAAACCTACGTAAGTAATGTTCAAAGTGTAAGGACCGCCAGTTCTCATGTTAGAAATACGGTAAAAGCCATCAAAATCTGTCACAACTCCGTACTGGGTTCCAGTAGGTGTGTGTACTGCAAGTACGTTAGCTCCCGGTAATGGTTCTCCAGCGCTGTCCGTAATTTTACCACTTATAGATGACGTGGTCACCCCTTGTGCAAATAAACCTACTCCCATTAATAGAAATAAGCCAAGTAACAATTTTTTCATTTGAAAAGATTTTTGTTTAAAGTTTGGTGCAAAGAAACTTCGGATTGTAAGTTCTAATATTAAGCTAATGTTAAGAATTGCAATTTATTATTTAAGTATTATTTAAATGAGTTAATGGACTATGACTAGGTTTTACTTAGTCTAGTTGACTTAAATACAGTTAGTAGAATCTTTATATGAAATTGAAGTGTTATCATATTTCTTGATAATCGATTTCGTCTAGTTTTACCCTTAAGGACTCAATAAAGTTAAAGTATTTGGGCTTTAGTTCATCTTCCATTGGCTCTGCGCTAGGTAACTCTTGTTGGAAAGGGTCTACTTGCTCACCATTTACCCAAAAACGGTAACAAACATGAGGTCCCGTAGCTAACCCCGTTTGG
>PXBV01000239.1 GCA_003565575.1 Psychroflexus sp.
ATTGAAAGACCTTCAATTTGATGGAAGTGTATCTAGCAGTCTTAACCGATTCAAAAGACAATTATCATAATACTAAACGGTATGTATTTACCATTTAATGCAAAATAAATTATGGCTGAAGTAAACTCTGCTGAAGTTTCAGCAATCTTAAAAAAACAAATCTCTGGTTTCGAATCTGAAACCACTCTAGATGAAGTAGGAACAGTTTTAAGAGTTGGTGATGGTATTGCCAATGTGTATGGCTTAACCAATGCACAACTTGGAGAACTTGTAGAATTTGAAGGTGGACTTAATGGGATGGTACTTAACCTAGAAGAAGATACTGTAGGTGTTGTCCTTTTAGGAAAGTCCAACACTATTAATGAAGGAGATTCTGTAAAAAGAACCAAAAGGATTTCTTCTATACAAGTAGGAGAAGGTATCGTTGGTCGTGTGGTGAACACATTGGGAGAAACTATCGATGGAAAAGGTGATATAGATGGTGAAACCTTCTTAATGCCAATCGAGAGAAAAGCACCTGGAGTTATATACAGACAACCAGTTACAGAGCCTATGCAAACGGGTATCAAATCTATTGATGCAATGGTTCCTGTGGGAAGAGGACAAAGAGAATTGGTTATTGGTGATAGACAGACTGGAAAAACATCTGTTTGTATTGACACCATTCTGAATCAAAAAGAATTTTACGATAAAGGTGAGCCTGTATATTGTATTTACGTAGCTGTAGGCCAAAAGGCATCTACAGTTGCAGGAATCGCAAATCTTTTAGAAGAAAGAGGGGCTTTAGCTTACACTACTATTGTGGCCGCTAATGCTTCGGACCCAGCAGCAATGCAGGTTTATGCTCCACTTGCTGGTGCAGCCATTGGAGAATACTTCAGAGATACAGGAAGGCCAGCGCTTATTATTTATGATGATTTATCTAAGCAGGCTGTGGCTTACCGTGAGGTTTCCTTATTATTGAGAAGACCTCCTGGTAGAGAAGCTTATCCTGGTGATGTATTTTACTTACACTCAAGATTATTGGAACGTTCAGCTAAAATCATCAATGATGATAAGATTGCTTCAGAGATGAACGACTTGCCAGAAGCTTTAAAAGATAAAGTAAAAGGTGGAGGTTCACTCACAGCTTTACCCATTATTGAAACGCAAGCAGGTGATGTTTCTGCTTATATTCCTACAAATGTTATTTCCATTACAGATGGACAGATTTTCTTAACTTCAGATTTGTTTAACTCTGGTGTTAGACCCGCTATAGATGTGGGGATTTCCGTATCACGTGTGGGAGGTTCTGCGCAAATCAAATCCATGAAAAAAGTAGCAGGAACCCTAAAGCTAGATCAAGCTCAATATAGAGAGTTGGAAGCTTTCGCAAAATTTGGCTCAGACTTGGATGCGTCTACTCAAAACACCATTGAGAAAGGAAAGCGTAATGTAGAGATATTGAAGCAAGCAGAAGCAAGCCCATACGCAGTAGAAGATCAAATCGCCATTGTATATGCAGGAACCAAAAACTTGATGAGAACTGTTCCTGTTGAAAAGATTAAAGAATTTGAAAAGGATTACCTTTCGTTTTTGAACTTGAAGCACAGAGATGTGTTAGATCAACTGAAAGCTGGAAAGTTAACAGACGAAATCACAGACGCATTAACTAGTGCTGCTAAAGAAGTATCTTCAAAATACAAAGCATAAAGTTTAGTTTATGGCTAATTTAAAGGAATTAAGAAGTAGGATTACATCGGTATCGTCTACCATGCAGATTACCAGTGCCATGAAAATGGTGTCTGCTGCAAAATTGAATCGTGCACAAAGTGCCATTGAGGAAATGAGACCTTACGCCGAAAAACTTAATGAACTACTTCAAGGCTTAAGCGCTTCTCTGGATAGCGAAACCAATAGCCCTTATTCTAACCAAAGAGAAGTAAAATCGGTTTTGATTGTGGCTATTTCTTCTAACAGAGGATTGGCGGGAGCATTCAATACAAATATTATCAAAAAAGTAAGACATCTAGCTGAAAATTCTTACCCAAATCAACAGGTAAAGATAATGAGTATAGGAAAAAAAGCTGGTGATATTTTGAAAAAAACACATCACATCCAAACTAGTTATAACGATGTGTATGACGACTTAAGTTATGATGCTGTTTCTGAAATCGCAGAAGAACTGATGAACCATTTCCTAACTGGAGAATTTGATAAAATTGAGATAGTTTACAATAGCTTCAAAAATGCAGCCACGCAAATTATCACTACTGAACAGTTTTTGCCAATTCAACCTGCGAGTGAAAAAGAAGGCGAAAGCATGTCAACAGATTACATTTTTGAGCCTAATAAAAGTGAAATTGTAGAAGAGTTGATTCCTAAATCCTTGAAAATCCAGTTATTTAAAGCCATTAGAGATTCTGTTGCTTCAGAACATGGAGCAAGAATGACTGCAATGCATAAGGCAACCGACAATGCTACAGAGCTAAGGGATGACTTGAAATTATCTTATAACAAAGCAAGACAAGCATCTATTACCAACGAGATTTTAGAAATTGTTGCAGGTGCTGAAGCATTGGCTGATAGCTAGGTCAAAAACCCAATATTTATTCTTACAAAAAGCCTTTAAAAGAAGGCTTTTTGTGTTTTTAAGAATTCAGGTCTTTTTATTTTACAACATCCTATAATAAAATGTATTTTTATCGTTTTTAATTTAAACATATATGCTCAGAATTTCTAAAGTTGTACTCGTTTATACAGTTTTAATTTTGGTAAGTTTATCCTGCAAGGAAGACAAAGAAGATAATGAAAAACAGTTGGTTGAGCCTATAGAAGTTGTTAAACCAGTAAAACCAAAAATTTTTGGTTTTTCTCCAAATGATTATGAAATTGTCTTTGATACGGTGAGACGTGGCGAAACCTTTGGTAGCATTATGGATAATTATGGTGTACCACCTGCCAAAGTCTACCAAATCACACAGTCCATTCCAGATTCCGTAATGAATTTTAGAAAAATTAATTATGGAAAACCCTATAAGATAATCAGAAGTAAAGACACGACACAGCGTGTGGAACACTTTGTGTACCAAAAATCAGTAATTGATTATGCTGTCATTAGTTTGGATAGCGTAGTAGGAGAAGTAAAGTCTAAGCCTATTACTATAAAACAAAAAAGCACTTCTGGGGTGATTTCTTCTTCTTTGTCTGCAGCAATAGATGAAGCAGGATTAGATTATTTATTAACCAGTCGGTTTGCAGATATTTATCAATGGAGTGTGGACTTTTTCAGACTTCAAAAGGGGGATCAATTTAAACTGATTTACAAAGAACGCTATATTGACGACAGCATTTATGCTGGACTACAAAGTATTGATGCGGCTGTATTAAACCACAGAGGTAGAGAGTTTTATGCTTTTGAATTTGAGATGGATTCTGTAACAGGCAGAACAGATTATTTTGATGAAAATGCAGAAACCCTCAGGCGGTTTTTCTTAAAGGCACCATTACAATATAGTAGAATCTCATCAAGATTTACTAGAAGGCGTTTTCACCCTGTACAAAAACGCTGGAAAGCCCACAAAGGTACAGATTACGCAGCACCTACAGGAACACCAATTTGGTCAACTGCCGATGGTGTAGTCTCAAAATCTGGCTACACTGCTGGAAATGGGAATTATGTAAAAGTAAGACATACCAACAAGTATTCAACTCAGTATTTACATATGTCTAGACGAGCTGTTAAAGTAGGACAATATGTCAAGCAAGGCGAAATCATAGGATACGTAGGCCAAACGGGGTTAGCTACGGGACCTCATGTTTGTTACCGTTTTTGGGTAAATGGTGAGCAAGTAGACCCTTTCCAACAAGAGTTACCTAGCGCAGAGCCAATGGAAGATGAACTAAAGCCC
>PXBV01000349.1 GCA_003565575.1 Psychroflexus sp.
ATCAAACAAAACAAAAAAATAGCGCATAGAAATGTAATGATAACCGCTTTTGGACTTTCAGCTTTATTCTTGGTAAGCTATGTCATTTCAAAAATCAGTAATGAACCCGTTCCCTATGGTGGAGAAGGAATACTGAAGTATACTTATTTCTTTATTCTTATCACGCATATTGCGCTTTCCGGAATCATCATTCCACTTGTGTTATTTACCATGTACAGAGGTTTAACTGGAGAGTACGAAAAGCATAAAAAAATAGCAAGATGGACTTTTCCTATCTGGATGTATGTGGCGGTTACAGGCGTTTTAGTGTATCTGTTTATGTTGCCCTATTATTAACTTGAATGACGATGATGATGAAAAAAATAGCAATAACACTTATCTTGATGCTCAGTATAGTATGGGATTCCACCTCCCAGTGCTCTATGTGTAGAGCTGTACTTGAATCTGAACAAGACACAAGTCAGGCAGAAGCCATTAATGATGGTATTGTTTACTTAATGGCGTTTCCTTATATTTTAGTTTTTGGGGTTTTGTATTTCGTCTATAGATCCTTCAAAAAGAAAAAAGAGGAAGAGAACAAGCTGTCTGAATAAACTTTGACAATAACAGAAACATTAAGGAACAGTTCTGTTCAAAATCAATATAAAACATCAGAAGCTTGAGAAACGCTTGGTTCTAAACTGTGATCGTTATCTGGAGTGTCTATAATTTGCCAATTAAATTCAACACCTAAATCATCTGCAAAAGTTTTGGAGGTGGTGTACATATAATACGCTCGGTCATAGCGATTATCACCTTGTTCATCTACAATTTCATTTCTTCGTAAACCAGATTCATTTGGGTTATTGTCTAGGGTTCCGATTTGTAGAATCAATTCTTTTGAAAAATAAACTTCAAGAGGTTTGTCTTCTAGAGGACTTTCTGCCAATCCATAAGGGAAACTTACGGAAATATCTGGAATTGTGTACCATCCAGCACCGGCTGCAAATACTTTATCGAAACGGGCATTAGGTTTAAAAAACATAAACCTGTGAGCAAATTGAGCGCCAGCCGAAAAGCCATACATATTATATCTAGAAGCATGATTACCACTTAGAGACTTAAACTTATCAAACATAGGTTCTATTAAAGAAAATGCCCAGTCCCGTTCTGGGTTTTGTGTGCTTGCGGTAGGGTTGTTCCCATCCATAAATACATTGCCCAAAATGTAACCGCTGCCACCAGGAAACGATTGTTCTGTAAATTCTGGCGCAATCACAATAAAGCCTTTCGCATTTGCTTCTGAAACCCATGCGTTTCTCATATCAGAAGCCTCTCTTCCAGCTCCATGCATCACAAATAAAACCGGCATGTTCTCTACATCTTCATCAGGAATATGGTAAAACACATTCATAGATGTAGATACGTTGGATTGATTAACCTCAAATAAAAAGGCCCCAGACCCATCAATAGTATCTTGACTTCCGTTTCGTTCTGCTTCATTTTTATCACAAGCAAGCATCAAAATCAGTACAAACGAGAATAATAAATGTTTCATTTTGTAACTTTTATTAAACAAAATTATACCAATGAAACTTAATAAGACATACCAATTCTAAGTAAAGCCTCATACCATTAGCTGTTTTTTACTAATGCGTTATAAACTTCAGCTGTTTGTTGAATTTTTTTAATCATAGAAGGTCTTTTTACACAAGAATACCCAAATATGAGACCTTGTTTGGATTGGTCTACAAAACACTTACTGTAATGATGTGCTGTAATGTTTATTTTACTTAAGGCTTCTGTTACTGTTTTATCTGTAATATCATGACCATTCATCTCTGTAAGAATATGTAAGCTCCTGGCTTGCGAATTCTTCATTTCTATAGATGGATGCATGTATTTTTTAAAATTTTCAACAAAAATTTCTTTTCTTTCCTCTGCTATTTCGACCACGTTTTTGATATGATTAAAAAGGTATTTCTTTTCTATAAACTGACTCATTACCAATTGATTGGAAGGTGAAACGAACCTGTGGGAATGTTTCTGAAGTGCTTTGACGACGTCTAGCAAAAAATGGGGAACCACCATATAGCCTAATCTTACAGATTGATGCAACAGCCTATTGAAAGTTCCTAGAAAGACAGTTCGTTGTTCTTGGTCAAGACTGAAAATCGATGGATTCCTAATCTTCCAGTTGCTTATTTCATGATCGTAATCATTCTCTATGATAACTGCTTTATGCTTATTTGCCCATTCTAAAATCTCCTTTTTTCTTTCCAAGCTCATTTGCACGCCTGTGGGGTAGTGGTTGGACGGAGTAAGGTGAATCAATTTTGGGTTTTCATCCTTAGAAAGGCTTAACTCTTTAATATTTAAACCGTTTTCATCTACAGAAACAGGCTTAATATTGGCATCCAAACTTTTAAAAATAGATTGAACATTTGGAAAAGTAGGATGTTCCATGACCATTGTATCTTTTGGATTCAAAAGTGCATTTCCCATCAAGTATAAAGATTGTAATGATCCAGATACGATGATGACTTGTTGGTGTTCACATTTGATACCACGAACTAAATTCAGGTAGTTTACAATGTTTTTTTTAAGGGCTTCAATACCTGAGGAATCTGAAAATGACAACGATGAATATTTGATGTGTTGCCAATATAAATTTGATATTTTTTTCCATTGATTTACAGGAAACACATCAAGTGGAGGAAGTCCAGGTCTAAAAGCAACAAACTTTTCTGAAGTACTGTGAATTAAAGACACATTTTTTGAAAACAATTGTCCTTTTTTGGAAATTTCTGGGTAGTATGAAGCATCCAATAGCTTTTCTTCCATTGTAGAAGAAGAATTCCTGTCCAGTATGGTATATCCAGAGCCTTGTTTGGCAGCTATAAAGCCTTCAAGTTGCAATTGCTCATAAGCATTGTTTACGGTGCTCCTAGAAATCTGCAATGTGTTGGCTAAGGTTCTTGTGGGAGGGAGCATAAAATGTGCAGGAAAATCTTTTTGTTGAATTTTTTTCTTGATGAAATTAGAGAGTTGAAAATATTTGCTTAACGCAGACTTTTCAGTTGAAAAGCAAAAATCACTCTCGATACTTTCCAATATTAAATCTAAATTGGTATGCATGATTAAATTGAATTGGTACTGTAAGTTAAAGCTTTATTTATGAAATTGCAATAGATTAAAGTTAATTTATTAAAAACTAAAACCTTAGAGTTATGAAACATTTTTACACTATTTGTTTTTTGTTAGTTTCCTATTTTATTATTGGGAATACAACTACTATTGCATCAGATAGTTTTGATCCAAAAAAAACAAATTCTACAATTGAAGATAGTTCTTCTAGTGAGGCAGATGCAAATTTTGAGGAGGACGAAGAAGACGATACTTTGGTACTTTATGAATTTACTGGAGAAGTGCTTACCCCAACAGTATCATCAACTGGAGCAACAGCCTCAGACTTTCAAGTGACAGGTACAACGCCTACATTTAATAGTAGTAATCAAGGTTGGACTGGCTCTGGAGTGCCAATAGCTCAAAGTGGTGGCGATTGGGATGCTGATAATGCAGATGATGCAAAGTATTTTTTCTTTACGGTAGATGCAGATACTGGTTTTGAAATGGACTTAACTTCTATTTCTTTTGAATGGAGAGCTACCAATGCAGGTCCTTCTGCTGTTACAGTAGAAATTAACGGTGTAGAGATTCAAACCTTTGACACTCCAAATAATGAAACAACAGTTTTTACAGCTCCACTTTCTTCATTTAACAATCTTTCGGAGATTGAAGTGCGAATTAAAGGTTGGGATAATGAGTCAAGAGAAACATCAGGAACTGGAATTTTTAGAGTAAATGATGTCCGTTTAGATGGAAAAATTTATGCTAC
>PXBV01000281.1 GCA_003565575.1 Psychroflexus sp.
TAAATAAAAAAGGTCTAGTCCTATTTGATAGAACTACTCCAGAAATTGATTGTGATAAAGTAGTCATCAATGATCAGAAAGCGATGTATGAAGCTACCAAAATTTTAATTTCAAAACAGAATTCTAAAATTGCCTTTGTTAGTTCTATTGAAGATTTACCAATTGGTTTGCTTAGAAAAGAAGGTTATCAAAAAGCCCTTCTAGATCACGGTTTAGAGCCTGATCCAGATTTAGTACTAAACCTCACTGGGGCATCCCAGCCTCACGGGCTTATCAAAACCTTTTTATCTTTACATCAATTTGATGCTGTCATTTCTGCAGATAATACCTCTTCATTGATGTTTCAAAGCATTTTAGCTTCAGAACATCCCGAGCTTTTAAAACAAATGATGCTAATTGGATTCTCTGATGAAAAGAATGCGCTACTGAGTTATCCAAGAATCAATTACATTGACCAAAAAGCGATGGAGATAGGAATAAAAGCTGCTGAAATGCTTATCAATCGATTAGAAACCAAAGAAAGCGTAGAAAAGCCAGAAATTTTTGACATGCCTTTTGAAATCAACTTGGCTTAAAACCTGAACGGGGTTTCATTTTCTATCGGTTCAAATTCAAGGATACCAATCTTTTTATTCAAATACTATTACTTTTGAATTTTAAGTTAATACTATAAAATAGTATACACTTAAAACTAAGTAACCATAAATCAGTAGTTATGAATATCCTTAAAGAATTTAAAGAATTTGCTGTAAAAGGAAACATGTTTGATATGGCTATAGGTATCATCATAGGTACAGCCTTTAGCAAAATTGTCAATTCATTGGTTGGTGATCTCATAATGCCTATCTTCAGCTATTTTACAGGGACTATTAACTTTCAAGACCTTTCCGTTGTCCTGAGAGATTCTGTTGAAATAAATGGAATCACAAAACCAAGTTTAATATTAAACTACGGTAAATTTTTGCAACATGTTGTTGATTTTTCAATTATTGCCATTACCATTTTTCTTGTTATCAAAGCAATCAATAGATTAAGAACGAAAGCTGAAGATGAAACCAATCCTACAGAAGTCACCCCTAAAAATATCCAATTGCTTGCTGAGATTCGGGATTTGTTAAAAGAGCAAAATAAATCTTAGGATTTTGGGTTGTAGATCAAAATAATAAGAACCATTGCAACCAATCAGTATTAAAAAAATCTTCACTTTAAGTATAAGTGACCTATTATCAATAATTTATGTTGTCTTCCACGCAAAAACCGCTAAGTTTTTCGCTAAGAACGCTAATTTATAAATAGATGATTTATAGGGCTTTGCGTTTCTTTGCTCTTGTCTTTGTTATCTTTGCGTGAAATAAAAACCTGATAACTAGTATCTAAAACATACTGATGAGTTACGAACCATTTAAATTAACCATGAAAAAATTTATTCTAATTTTCGTACTCATTTTTTGTTCTTGTTTAGAAGATGACGACGGTGGAGTTGACTGCTCCCTTGTTGATGTTGCACATCCTTCTTTATATGTAAAGATAGTGGACTCTACTGGTGAAAATCTAATAGCAAACGGAAGCATAGATCCAGATCAAATAGAGGTAGAAGGCGACTTTGAAAACCCTATGTTCGTTCTCATTCCTGAAGATGAATTTAACAATCCAAAGCTTCATAATTCATTGAGATTGGGTATTCCTTTAGAGTCTCAATTTCAATACACCCTTCATTTAGATGATTCGGATTCAGTCACGGTAGATTTTACAGCAGAATTGATTGAAGAACCCTGCGTCTATTTTTTCAAGCCTACCGAAGCTTCTGTTAATGGCGTTGAGGTTGATTTAGAAGAAGTAGATACCCTTCAGTATTTGGTGGTTGTTGAAATTTAGAAGGAGATTTTATTAGATTGTATAATTTAAGGTTGAAACAAAAAACCTTAAAATTTAAAATCTATATTTAGCATAATAATCCTAGGTAATAACCTATAACTGGTGGTGCTTGTAGAAATATCTGAAATGCTGAAATTTCTAAACGTCCGTGTATTGAACAAATTTTTTGCGCTTAAACCATAATTAAGTTTCTTATTTTTGGACTTATACATCGCCGACAAATCTGAAAAGTAATAGGTGTTATCACTCTCTAAATTGCCGAAGTAATAACGTTCGGTATTGAGGGACATATTGAACCGTTCTGAAAACACATAACTCAAATCCAAAAAACTAAAGTTGTCTGTATTGCTGAAGCTGTTGGTGAAATTAGCCTGACTGGTTTCTACTTCGGAAGTTCTAAAGTCTGTTCCTACATGGTAATTGAATCCAGATAGAAATCCAGACCTCAATTCTAAACCATAAGTATAACTTTGGTTGTTGATGTCTCTCCGCCCAGAGGTGTTTACGAAGTTCACAAAATCGGTCTGACTATAACTGAGTTTTAGCTTTATATTCGATGAAATGGCTTTGATGTACCGATCTATATTCGCATTTACAGCGATAAATTCTTGGTCTTCAATCAGGATTTTTTCAGAAATTTGATAATCTTGTTCTAGGATAGAACGGCTGCTAAAAAAATCATGATTTTGAACATAATTAATACTGGCATTGGCAAAAAACTTATCTCCAAAATTCCCCAACCGATACGTCAGTAGGTAATTGGAAGCATTCAGTTGTGTAGGCTCGGCAATACCTCGGCTAAACCCACGGAAATTGGTCAAAATGTTGTTTTGATACACCTCAATAATAGAAGCATTGTTCGTATAATAAGTATAATTAGCAATCAACATGTTTTTAGCATTCAACTTCCAGCGTAGATTCATGCTAGGTTGTAAATAAAACAAACGTTGATTTTCTTGTTCCAAATTATTCTGCCTGAGGCTATTCACCAATTGATGCGCTGATAGATTTCCCGTAAGGTTAAGGTCTTCTGTAATGGGATAAAGATACGTGGCTTTGGCATAAGCGTCAAAGACATTATACTGAGTTTGATTTTGAAAGTCTTGAGGTAAAAAAATCTCGTTCTCGGTTTCATCTCTAAGTTGAAACGAAGAACTTAAATAGTCCTTTCGGTAGGTAAGACCAGTGACAAATTCTATAAGCTGTTTGTTCTTTTTGCGTTTTTTATATTCAGCTTCAGTGCCGTAAAAAATCATTTTGTTTTTGCTCAGTTGCCCCACTGCATCTATATCTTGAGTGTTTTCAAATAAATCTTCAAACAAAAATTGATTGTTCACATAGGTTTGCGGACTTTCCTCCTGAATGTATCTACCGCTTAATAACACTACTTCCTCATCATTCCACTTATGGGTATAAAGCAGTTTCTGGTCGATGAGTTGGTTATCGTCTTGTAAATTTTCTAAAGTGGAATTGCCATTAAAGACTAAGTTACTCAAAGAACTCCCGTCACTACTGTTGAAGCTTCCTGTATATTCCAGCATTTTGTTATCTGCAATGTCATAGGTGTAATCGATTTTTCCAAAGCCTAGAAACTTAGTCTTATTTAGAGAAAAGTCCTCTGTATTGGTAAAATTCTGACCGTCTAAAGCAAATTGTGTGGTTTGATTTCTGAAAAATTGTTGCTCATCCCAATTGAAAAATCCCAGCGTTCTAAGTTTCATATTTTCGTTAAACTTATGTATGGCATTGAGCGACACTAAACGTGCATCATTAAAATTGGTACGCTCCCGCTTGAGCTGAGGTACATCGGTGCTTAGACCCAGCAAGGCATTGGCTCTTTCGCCATCGCCAACAGTTCCAGATTGGTTAAAACGCATTGGCCATATCATCTGGCTGATGTCTCCAATAGCATCTACTCCAATATTGTTTGAATTGGCCAAGAAGTAATATTTACTTTTCTGTCCAAAAGACATGAGATTGACTCTATTTTTATGATA
>PXBV01000105.1 GCA_003565575.1 Psychroflexus sp.
ACTACAACAGGAATTTTAACACCTTCTTTGCCTGTATGCGTCCAATGTGGTAAGAGGTGTACCATTGGGGTTTCTGTCCATAAACTTTGGTATAGGTAATAATGGTCTTTAGGGATATTAGCAATGTCAATCACTCCAAAGTTTGCAAACCGTGAAGGCCACTGGTTGGTTTCTCCTAAATAATCAAAACCTGTCCACCTGAACTCTCCCATCACAAAATCGAGTTCTTCCGCATTTTGCCAAGATTTTCTGGCGCTTGTTCTCACCGTAGCGTTATCATAGGAAGACTGGTAATACAAAACTTCTTTCCATGGGTTAGGATTATCGATAGGGATTAAACTATCATAAACTTTATAGTGCGTTGTTTTTTCTTCTGGAAAGACTTCCTTATCAGCAAGATCGGGGAGGGGATAAAGCTTTCCTTCAAGACCTTTCATAGTTCCAGCTTGTTTGCTATTAATCTCCCATTTTGCTGGAAAATCTTTTCGTCTCCAATGGGTTTGAGATCTGTAAACACCACGTGTCTGATAGGTATGAGGGACTTCCGTGCCAATTACTGGTACTGTTGGGAATTCGTCGTGGAATGCTTGGTACCGTCCCATTTCTTCTCCGTCACCGTTAAAGCCTTTTACGTCCAATTGGTTGCCTTTAAGGGCTTCTTCCATACCACGAGTAGGGTCAAAACCTCCTTGGGTTATTGGTCGTGAATCATCAATATTTTTGATAAAGTCGTAAAGCTTTTTTTGCGTTTCAGGATTAGGTTTTGGGACTTCATTTCCAATACTATACATAAATACACTTGGGTGATTTCTATTGTTTTTTACCCAGTTGGTCACATCTTTTTGCCAATTTTCTTCAAAATATAAGCCATAATCGTGGTCTGCCTTTGGTTTTTCCCATCCATCAAAAACTTCATCTAGCACTAAAATCCCGAGTTGATCACAAAGGGTGTAAAATTCTGGTGAGAACGGATTATGAGAAGTTCTAATGGCATTTACGCCCATGTCTTTAAGCATCTTCAAACGGTGAAGAAGTATACTTTCTGGCACAGCAACTCCATAAAGACCCGCGTCTTGATGGATACATACGCCCTTTATTTTGATGTTTTCATCGTTAAGTTTAAAACCCCATTCAGCGCTGAATTCTGTTTTTCTGATACCAAAATAGGTGGTATCTGTGTCGATTAATTTATTGTTTTCATTTAAAACTTGGTTAACTAAAATGTGTCTTCTAGGGTTTTCTATTGACCATAACTCTGGCTCATTCAGGCTTATTTGTTTTTCAAAACGCTTTGTGTCAGCACTGTTTAGAGTAAATTTCTCTTCGAGATTACTTATCACTTCCAAATCAGGACTTAATATCTTTTGTACAAGGGTAGCATTTAAATCTTGATTGTCTTTATTGGCAAATTCTGATAGTGTATTTAAAGTAACCTCATTGTCATCAGAAAAGGTGGATGCTACAAACTGTTCATTAGTTGTGAAATGGGCTTTTGGCATGATTCTTAACCAAACATTTCTGTAAATTCCAGCACCAGTATACCATCTAGCAGAGTTTGGTTTGGAATTATCTACACGAACGGCAATGGTGTTTTTTCCTTTCTTTAGGAAATCGGTTACATCATAAAAGAAAGTAGTGTAGCCGTAATGTTGTGTACCAACTTCCACATCATTTACCCATACGGTGCTATTCATATAAATACCATCAAATTGCAATTCAATTTTATGATCTTTAGGGTCTTTTTCTAAGACCAATTCTTTTCTATACCATCCAATTCCAGCCGGCAGAAATCCAGTTTGCCAATCTGTGCCATGAATAGTGTCGTAGATGCCTTCAACAGACCAATCGTGAGGAACATCCAATGTTCTCCACGAATCTGCTTTGTAGTCAACTTCACTATATTTACTGTCATCCCCTAACTTAAAAAACCAATCGTCGTTTAAACTTTGTGTGTATCTAACTTCATTAGTTTCATGATCGGTTTCTAGTTGACAGCTTGTTAAAATTAAAAATGACAAGCTAAAGAGAATTAATGCTTTACTATTTATTTCCATACTTTTAAATAATAAGTTATACAATTTAGGGATTTATAAATTCAATTTTTAAGTTATGCACCTTCTGTTACCTTAAGTAAAATGTATTTTGATCTTTATTGATACAATATAAACATGAGGTGTAGGTGCTAAATGTTACGCATCCAATTTATGTGGGAAGAGAGAAAGGTGCTCTAAATTTTCTGTGTAACACTACCATAATTGATAAGGAGTATTTCGTTTTCATAATGATTGAAGGTTTTTAGCTCATATGCTATTTTACATACAGTATTAATACTTACTAGATATAATAAATGCGCAATTGATAATTCTTATAAGTTAATTGCTTGTAATCTATCTGATGCATATGTTGTTATAAATAAAAAATAAATAGGAGCAGGTTGTTACCAATTTACACTTACTCAAACTGTGTTAAATTTGATTATAAAGATACTTTTTAGGCGTGCTGTTGTTGGCTCAAAAAGTTGTACGCTTAGGGCAGAAATGTTGCATTTACAGTTTAAGGCTAGAAATATTGCGGTTTTAGTCGGTTTATCTCTGATATTTTATAAATTCTCAAATGTTACAAAAGTAACATCTGAGAATTATTTGTTTTAATAATTCTTATTGAGTGTTAAATTGAATTAGTAACATCAAATACCTGTATCTGTTTTGAACATTGATTATGTGGAGAATTTTTTATTCATTACAGTATTTAAAAGACTAAAACCAATGTTAGTCGTTAAGGGAGTGTATCACTTGTCTGTTGAAGTTTATTTAGTAATGATATATTTTACAGTAGAACCTTTTTTAGCGGCAGTTATAGGCATTTCAGTAGTAATTTTTTTTAAAGGAAAGATGTTGTCAGTTTCAAGACCTATTTCTATTTCTGAATGACGTTCAGAAGGGTCTGATACATATACTTCAATTTCTGAGGTACTTACATTTTTCAACATGAGAGCCGAAGGTTTGTCTACACTAATTTTGATTCCGTCAAACTCAGCAATTTTAGCTCTATAAAACATCACCTGAACCATATCTAAGCCTTTGTGTTTTACCGCTTGAATATCTTTAGAGTTTTCTAAAATGGTAATATTACTCATGTCATAACTTTCCATTTCTTCAACTGTAGGTATTCCTGGGGTTAGAATGTAAGAATATGAATCATCTTTTGGATTTTTGCCATGGTCAAACCACAGTTTGAAAACCCCTTTTGTTAAAACTTCAGTTGATGCTCCATTTCTAATGAGCGACCTTGAGCCTGATTGATCTAGGGTGCTTAATCTTAGTTTTTCTTGGTTCGGGAAAAAATAACCAACATTGTTATGAAACACCCAATTTATACCATTTTTATAAGTATAATCCCCTTTAGGCAAAAGTGAGGAGTTTTTATTTTCAGCTAGCTCAACGTTTCCAACTAATAACGCCTGATTTACAGTTGTAGAAATAGCTTCATCTTCTGTTGAAGAAATGCCAGAGCCAAGAGCTACAATTTCATCATCAAACATAAACCAGCTTTTTTTAGCTTGAATTCCAAATTCATTCATATCAAAAACTTGAGCTCCGTAGACTCCATCGGAAACGCCACCGGCAAACCGTGAAGACCCATTAAAGCCCCAATCTTTTCGAGGCCTTAGTTTTTCGGGCTTATATTCTGGTGTGGTAGTTCCTGGAATTTTGTTCCACTCCCAAACAGGAAAGATTTCAGAATATTCAGACCCGTCTACCAAAATGTTGGTAGCTCCTTCAGACAAAAATTGTCCTTGAATATTTTCACCATTTCCCATTTCAGTTTTTTTGACCCTGTAGTTGTTCGCTAACACTGTAA
>PXBV01000008.1 GCA_003565575.1 Psychroflexus sp.
ATCCAATCTCATTTTGTATCCAATGTAGACGGAGATCATGTTTTTGAGACCATAAAAGATCTTAACCCAGAAACAACCTTGTTTTTGATTGTTTCAAAATCATTTAGCACCCAAGAAACATTAACCAATGCAACAACAATTAGAAATTGGTTTTTAGAAACTGCAACTCAAGATGATGTCAAACATAACTTTGTTGCAGTTTCTACTAATATTTCAGCAGTAAAAGATTTTGGTATCGATACAAACAATATTTTCCCTATGTACGATTGGGTTGGGGGTCGGTTTTCGCTTTGGAGTGCAGCTGGTCTCTCAATCGCAGTAAGTCTCGGGTCTAAAAATTTCCAAGATTTATTGGACGGTGCAGAAGCCATGGATGCTCACTTTAAATTAACACCTTTTGAAAAAAATATTCCTGTAATTTTGGCTTTACTAGGCATTTGGTATAACAACTTTTTAGAAGCAGAAAGCGAAGCTATCATTCCTTACACTCAGTATTTGCAAAAATTAGCGCCTTATCTTCAGCAAGCATCTATGGAAAGTAATGGAAAAAGCGTTGATAGAGCTGGTAAAAAAGTAAATTATGAAACCGGCACTATAGTTTGGGGAGAGCCAGGCACAAATTCTCAACACGCTTTTTTTCAATTGATTCATCAAGGAACGAAGTTGACTCCGTCAGATTTTATTGGGTTTAAAACGTCACTACATGGGGACGTAAAACATCATAATATATTGATGGCCAATTATTTTGCACAAACTGAAGCCCTAATGAAAGGAAAATCAGAATCTGAAGTTCGTAAAGAATTGAGTGCTCAAAATTTATCAGATGCTGAAATTAATGAACTTTTACCTTTCAAAGTGTTTGATGGTAATAAACCAACCACTTCAATCTTAATTGATAAGCTCACTCCAAAATCTTTAGGCAAGTTAGTAGCTATGTATGAACATAAAATATTTGTACAAGGTGTCATTTGGAATATATTTAGCTACGACCAATGGGGGGTTGAGCTTGGAAAGCAATTAGCTAAGGCAACTTTAAACGATATTGAAGCCGAGCAAATTGAAAATGAGCACGACTCTTCTACAACTTCTCTACTCAAGCATTTTAAATCTTAACGCACATTCATTTAACAACCAAATACTATTAAGTTATTTTTTTTTAAAATATGACAACATCCGTAATAAACATTTCGGATGTTGTATTTTCAAGCTGGTCTTTATAGAATTTTCAAATTATGATGATAAAATATAAGGATAAGCTTTATAGCTAGATTTGGTGATTAGTATAGTATAGTTACTTTTGTCTTTTAAAAGCAGCCTAATGTTCAGTTTAAAAGTTATAATGGAACGGCTTAGATCCCTTGTGTTTGCTTGGAAAGGGCTTTGTTATTTGGTTTCAAAAGAAAACAGCTTTAAATACCAATTGTTTTTTTCATTATTAATTATTGGGATTGGGTTTTATTTTCAAATTAAAGCATCGGAATGGATTGCGCAATTAATCATGATGGCATTAGTTCTAAGTGTAGAAGGACTTAATTCCTCTATTGAACTTTTAGCAGATTATATTCAACCTCAATACGACTCAAAAATTGGTAAACTTAAAGATGTAGCTGCTGGAGCTGTTTTAGTTACAGGAATATTTGCTCTTGTAGTTCTCCTGATAATTTATATTCCTTATATCCTAGCTTTATTTTGATTAGTTTTAGAGGTTTATATTTGTATTTTTGTGTAGCATTTTAGAAAAGATATGTCAAAGACGAAATCAACCAAATCTACCAAAGCCAAGACCTCTGCAAAACGCTTAACGTTTAGCATTTCTAAACGAACTAAAATTATATTTGGAAGTTTTCTTGTTCTCTTTTCTATAGGATTGTTTATATCATTTATCTCTTATTTTTTTAACTGGCAAGCAGACCAATCCCTTTTGGGTGATGTGCTAGATAGAGAGCAAGCAGCCCAAAACTGGCTTAATAAATTTGGAGCTTTCATCAGTCATTATCTTATTTATAAAGGTTTTGGTGTGTCTGTGATGAGTCTTCCTGTAATGCTTTTTCTTACGGGCTTATATTTTTTTCTGAATTTGAAAATTTTTAAACTGAGTTCTATTTGGTTTTGGGGCTGCTATCTCATTCTTTGGGTTTCCCTTCTTTTTGGTTTTTTTAATAGTGTTAACCCAATTCTAGGAGGCGTAGTGGGGTATGAACTCAATGACTTTCTTCAAGATTATATAGGAAAGTTAGGTGTGGCTTTAATTCTGATGTTTATGTTGATAATTTATCTAGTGTCTAGGTTAAATTTAACGCCAGATGTTTTGTCAAAATCCTTTTCAGCACAAAAAAAGCAGTTTAAGAAAGAGTTTTCCGAACCGACTAAAGAACAAAACACACCAGATATCTCCAAAAATACTAATGATACTCAAACTTCCTCTAATCCAGCTGAAACTGCAACAAATCATTTAGAACTTGATAAAGATGTAGTTATAGCAGATACCTTTAGTGAAAAGACGAATGAAGAATCGCCAAGAGAAAAAGAAAAACTAGTTATAAAGTCGGAAGATGAAGATGACGTAGAGATGGAGGTTGAAACTGCAGAGGATGAGGAAGAGACAGATTTACTTAGCAAAAAGCTAGTAGAAGACTTTGGTGAATTTGACCCTACATTGGAGCTCGGGAATTATCAATACCCAAGTATTGAACTTCTAAAGGATTACAATTCTGGACGTGGGATTACTATAGATCAAAAAGAACTAGAGCAAAATAAAAATAGAATTGTAGAAACTTTAAAAAACTATAAAATTGAAATAGCTCAAATTAAAGCAACTGTTGGACCAACGGTTACACTTTATGAAATTGTACCAGAAGCAGGAATACGGATTTCTAAAATTAAAAATCTTGAAGATGATATTGCACTTTCCTTATCAGCGCTAGGAATCCGAATAATTGCTCCAATTCCAGGAAAAGGTACCATTGGTATAGAGGTTCCTAACCAAAATCCATCCGTTGTACCTATGCGGTCTGTAATAGCTTCCAATAAATTTCAAAATGCAGAAATGGAACTCCCTATTGCTATGGGTAAAACTATTTCTAATGAAACTTATACAGTTGATTTAGCTAAAATGCCACACTTATTGATGGCTGGTGCAACAGGGCAGGGTAAATCTGTTGGACTCAACGTGATTCTAACGTCATTGCTCTATCAAAAACATCCTGCTGAAGTAAAATTTGTTTTGGTAGACCCCAAAAAAGTGGAACTTACCTTATTCAATAAAATTGAAAGGCATTACCTAGCCAAGCTTCCAGATACGGATGAGGCTATCATTACAGATAACACTAAAGTCATCAATACGCTTAATTCACTTTGCATTGAAATGGATAAGCGATATGACCTTTTGAAGGAGGCAATGGTAAGGAACATCAAAGAATATAATACAAAATTTAAAGCTAGAAAGCTAAACCCAGAGCACGGGCATAAGTTTTTACCCTATATCGTATTGGTTGTTGATGAGTTTGCTGATTTAATTATGACTGCTGGAAAAGAGGTAGAAACCCCTATCGCCAGGTTAGCACAATTGGCTAGAGCCATAGGGATTCATTTGATTATTGCCACTCAAAGACCATCTGTCAATGTAATTACAGGAATGATAAAAGCTAATTTTCCTGCCAGAATGGCTTTTAGAGTCACCTCTAAAATTGACTCTAGAACCATTCTAGATGCGGGTGGTGCAGATCAACTAATAGGCAGAGGAGATATGCTATTTACACAAGGAAACGACCTGATTCGCTTGCAGTGTGCATTTGTAGACACTCCAGAAGTAGAAAGAATTACAGATTTTATTGGCTCTCAAAAAGCCTATCCAGATGCACATCTTTTACCAGAGTATTCTGGAGAAGATTCTGGCATAAGTGTTGATAATGATATTGAAGATAGAGATAAGCTGTTTAAAGAAGCTGCTGAGGTAATTATAACAGCTCAGCAGGGTTCTGCTTCGCTTTTACAAAGAAAACTTAAGCTTGGCTATAACAGGGCTGGTCGGATTATTGACCAACTTGAAGCTGCGGGAATAGTTGGACCTTTTGAAGGAAGTAAAGCCAGGCAAGTTTTGGTTACAGACCTTATAGCTCTAGAAGAATTATTAAAAAATGAACAAAATTAATTGACCTAGTTGCCATGAAAACGATTAAACATTTAAGTTTGCATTTAGCGGTTTTGCTGATTTGGAATATGAGCTTTGCTCAAAATGATGAGGAAGCACAAAATTTGGTGAAAGATGTTTTAGACAAAGTTGAGTCTTATGAGAACTTTGTTATTGAATTCTCTTACACATTAGAAAATAAAGAACAAAATTTAAAACAAGAAACTAGGGGAGAGGTAAGCATCAAAGATGAAAAATACGTGTTGAATCTTATGGGAACTACACAAATTTTTGATGGTAATAAAATTTACACCATTGTTCCAGAAGATGATGAAGTTACCATCTCCAGTTATAATGAGGATGATAATGACCAAATAACACCATCCAAAATGCTAACCTTTTATGAAGAAGGTTACCGTTTCAAAATGGATGTATTACAAAACGTACAGGGAAGAAAAATACAATATGTAGAGTTAATTCCTATGGATTCTGATAATGAAATGAAACAAATTTTATTAGGAATAGACAGGCAAACAAAGCATATTTTTAACCTGATACAAATTCAACCAGATGATACTAGAATTGAATTTAGAGTCACCAAGTTCAAAACTAATGAACCTCTTTCTGCCACTCATTTTCAATTCCAGAGATCCAAATATGCAGATTATTATATCAATGAATTAGACTAAATTTTAAAGATTGAAAATTTTAGACCGTTATATTCTAACATCATTTATCAAAACATTCTTGTCTGTTTTTATTATATTGATGTTTATATTTATTCTTCAATCTGTCTGGAGGTTTATAGAAGAATTTGCGGGTAAGGATATCGATTTAGAAATACTATCAAAGTTTTTATTCTTTTTACTACCTAATTTAATCCCACTAGTCTTACCGCTTACTATTCTTCTTACTTCTATTATGACTTTTGGGAGTTTTGCAGAGCAGTATGAATTTGCAGCTATGAAATCTGCAGGCATCTCTCTACAAAGAGCCATGCGAAGTCTCATCTTTTTCATAATTTTATTAGGTGGAGTTACTTTTTATTTTGCTAACACTGTAATTCCTTATGCAGAGGGTAAAGTACTTAACATGAGAAAAAATATTGCTCAAGTTAAACCATCTATGGCAATAGTAGAAGGTACATTTAACGATTTAGGAAATATTAATATAAAAGTTAGTAAGAAAAGTGGTCCTAACGGAAGGAATCTAGAAGATGTGGTTATTCATAAAAAATCTGATAATCGAGTAGGAAACCATACAGTAATAAAAGCCAATCATGGTGAGCTGGAGTCTAGTGAAAATTCAGATGTATTAGCACTTATTTTGTACAATGGCAACTATTATGATGAGCTAGTCACAAGAACCTATCAGCAAAAACAAAGAGCTCCTTTTGTGAAAACAGCCTTTGATACGTATGTGCTTAACTTAGACTTGTCAGACTTTAACGATGTAGACCTAGAAGATGAAAGCTTGAGGCATTACAAAATGCTAAACACTTCCGAACTTAAAATTCAATTGGATTCTTTTTCCACAGATTATTCTGTAAACAGAGAAAATTACGATAGAATTATTAAACAAAGAGGAGGGTTGCAAAGAGCTCTTAATACAAATGCCTCAGATAGTAATACTAAACGAAAACTTCCTAAACGATCATCTACTGATAATTCTAAATTAGCTCAAGTCCCTGATTCCTTAAACATTACGAAAGAACCTTATGATTTAAATTCAAATTTATCTATAGATAGTTTATTCTGGGAGTTTAGATCTAGACAACGAATGCAAATATTTAATGTAGCCACGAACTCTGTTAATAGTATAATCCCTCAAATTGGTTCAAAGAAAAATCAATTCAGACAAAAAGAAGTGTATCTTAATAAAATTGAGATGTCTATACATAGTAAGTATGCTTTACCATTTGCTTGTATCATATTGTTTTTTGTTGGTGCTCCATTAGGAGCAATTATAAGGAAGGGAGGACTTGGTTTGCCTATGGTTGTAGCTATTGTTATATTCCTCACCTATCACTTTATTGGTTTGTTTGCCTCAAATAGTGCAGAAGGCGGTAGTATCCCACCGTTTCTTGGTTCATGGTTATCCACGATTATATTATTTCCGTTAAGTATTTTCTTAACTTATAGAGCAACTACCGATCAAGGATTTGTAAATCTAGACTTTATAACTACACCCATCGAAAAACTTTTCAAAACAATTAAAACTAAGGTTTTTAATATTAGAAGCAAAAAATAATGACAGAAGGAAAAATAAAATTAGATTCTATTCAAGAAGCTATAGATGATGTAAGAGCTGGTAAAATCATAATCGTTGTGGATGATGAAGACAGAGAAAATGAAGGAGATTTTCTAGCCGCAGCTGAAAAGGTGACTCCAGAAATGATTAATTTCATGGCTAAATATGGTAGAGGTCTCATTTGTTCTCCACTTACAGAAGGTAGGTGCAAGAGTCTTAATCTTCATACCATGGTAGGAAATAACACAGATCCAATGGAAACAGCTTTTACGGTATCTGTAGATTTAAGGGGTTATGGAGTTACTACAGGAATTTCTGCTTCAGATAGAGCTAAAACCATCCAAGCCCTATGTAATGAAGAAACGAAACCTCATGAACTTAATCGGCCGGGACATATTTTTCCTCTTATTGCCAAGGAAGGAGGTGTTTTAAGACGAACTGGGCATACCGAAGCCTCTATAGACTTTGCCAGATTAGCTGGTTTAAAACCTGCGGGAGTGATCTGTGAAATTATGAATGAAGATGGGTCTATGGCTAGACTCCCACAGCTTGTAGAAGTTGCAAAGGAGCATAATCTCAAGCTCGTATCAATTGAAGACCTTGTTGCTTATAGAATGCAGCATGACTCACTTATAGAGAAATCTGAAGATTTTGAGTTGGATACAAGGTTTGGAGCATTTAGGCTAAGAGCTTATCAGCAAACTACAAATAATCAGGTTCATCTAGCACTCACCAAAGGCGCCTGGAAAACTGATGAGCCCGTTTTAGTAAGAATGAATTCAACTTTAGTTAATAACGATATTTTGGGCACACTCACTTCAGACGCAGATCAAAAGCTAGATAGTATGTTTAAAAAGCTAAATAATGAAGAGAAGGGAGCAATAGTGTTTATTAATCAAGATATTAAAGGTTTTAACTTAATTTCAAGATTAAAAGAATTAAAACAAAACCAAAAGGATGGAATTATGAAAGCTCCTAAGGTTGTTATGGATGAGAAGGATTTTGGTATTGGAGCACAAATACTTCATGATATAGGAATTCACAAAATAAAACTCATGTCTAATTCAAAACAGAAAAAGCGAGTGGGAATGATAGGCTACGGATTAGAAATAATTGAATACGTCAACTTTTAAAAAATATAAAAAAGGAGCTAAGTTTTAGTTTAGCTCCTTTTTTATGCCAAATAAACTAGTAGGCTATTTGTTTATAAACGTTAGTTTACAATTAGCCTAAATATTTTTTAAGCATTTTATTTTTAGATTGATGTTTTAATCGTCTTATGCCTTTTTCTCTAATTTGTCTTACACGTTCTCTACTCAAATCAAAGGTGTCACCTATCTCTTGTAAAGTCATTGCTGGTTGATTGCCAATGCCATAATTTAACCTAATAACATCTGCTTCACGTTGAGATAATGTCTCCAGAGCTCTGTTAATTTCAATGCTTAAGGAATCTCTCATCAATTGGTCATCTGGAGTAGGGGACTCACCAGAGCTAAGTACATCATATAAGTTGGAGTCATTTTCACCTTCCTTGAAAGGCGCATCCATAGAAAGATGTCTACCAGAATTTTTTAAAGCAACTTTTACCTGAGATTCACTCATGTCCAGTTCTTTGGCTATTTCAATGGCAGATGGTGGTCTTTCATTTACTTGCTCAAGGTGAGAAAAAGTTTTATTTATCTTATTGATAACACCTATCTTGTTAAGTGGAAGCCTTACCACTCGAGATTGCTCTGCTAGCGCTTGTAAAATGGACTGTCTTATCCACCACACCGCGTAAGAAATAAATTTAAAACCTCTAGTTTCATCAAATCGTTTAGCAGCTTTTACAAGACCTACATTACCTTCATTAATTAAGTCTGGAAGTTTTAGACCTTGATTTTGATATTGTTTTGCAACTGAGACTACAAACCTCAGATTTGCATTGGTAAGCTTTTCTAAAGCTACCTGATCTCCTTCTCTTATTCTTTGAGCTAGCTCTACCTCTTCCTCCGCTGTAATCAAATCCACTTTGCTGATATCTTGTAGATACTTGTCTAGGGATTTACTTTCTCTATTTGTAACCTGTTTGGTAATTTTAAGCTGTCTCATATAAATTATTGTAAAATTTGTTAATAACTGAAATCTTGCTATAATACAACTTTTAATCGGTAAAGTCAAGTTTTTATGTCTTATAAATGCATATAATTCAGTAATTTATAATAACATTAAGAAGAAAAAGCAATGAGGCTAAATATGAAGATAAGTGTCCATTGAAAAGTCCGTATCCAGTTTCCAGAGGTTAATTTTTTCGCACTAAAAAGCGGATCTGAATCAGTTTCAATTTTTTGGTGTAAGGGAACAAAATAGGCAAATGTACTTAGCCAAGTTGAACTTACAAGTAAAAAATAAATAAGGTGTAGGGAACCAAACTCAAATATAAGATGATATAGACTAACTCCCATTTGTATAAACATAAGTGGAGCTACCACGATTGTGATTCTTGGCGTATAATATCTATGCCATTTCAGAAGCGATGCAGTCTTGTAAAACATAAAACCCGGGTAAATAATAAGCTGTACCATCCATATCAAAACAGTCAGACCAAAGTCTACAACTAATCTAAATACATTCAAATGTTCTAAGATATAATTCATGTGTCTGACAGCTTCCAATTATAATCTTGATGCACTTTTTTTAAGATGATAAAGAAAGGAATCCACCAAATAAAGTCATTGGTTATCAAGGTGTAAAAAAATTCAAAAGGAACTTTGCCTTCTATATAATTGAATACAAAACCTAAGGGGCCAAAAATTTTACCTAAAAAGCCAACTGCAACAATTGGCCAATGCCTTAAAGGAGCGTAAGAAGCCCACCAATAACCAATTCCATAGACCCCAATTACCATACCCATGCCTTGCCAGATCATAGGCTGGGTAGGTAAATCCATTCCTACAAGTTCAAAAAAATGATTCGGAAAAATAACGACCCAAGCTCCCCAAAGTACGTTATATATAGCTGCAAGTTGTAATGTTAATTTCATGACAGCAAATCTAAAGAACCTTGAGCAAACAAAATTTAATAATTTAAAAAAACAAACAGCTATTAACAAAAAAACCACCATTGCGGTGGTTTTAATTAATAACTAGAAACTTAATTAGTGCTTTACTTTTGAAATTTAACTTTTAATTTCTACCAATTCTAATTCAAAAGTTAAGTCATGACCAGCAAGAGGATGGTTGGCATCCACAACGATGTGATCATCATTTACTTCTGCAACCCTTAATTGACGCTCAGTTCCATCAGGATTTTGAGAAACTAATCCCATACCTACTTCTGGTTTAATATCTTTTGGAAGTTGATCTTTACCTACTTGCTGAAAGAGGTCTTTTCTCACCTCTCCGTAAGCTTCTTCCTTAGGTATTTCTATCGTCTTCTTTTCGTTTTCTTTCATATTTAGGACTCCAGTTTCAAACCCAGGAATGATAGTGCCCTCACCAAGTGTAAACTCAATAGGTTCTCTTTCCAAAGAGCTATCAAAAACTTGACCAGTGGTGGCTAGTTTTCCTGTGTAATGTACTTTTACCGTGTCTTTTTCTTTAACTTGACTCATAATAATAATTTATTGATTTTTAAATAGTTGGATACTTATCCAATACTATGCAAAGGTATAATTTATGCTATCAAAGCCAATTTTGTAAGGAAATATTCCACCATTTTAATGGAATTTTAACCATCTCTAAGTGCTAGTTTGTAAATATTGAATTTAAATTCGCCAAATAACAAATAGTTATGATAAAAAACTCAAAGAAACCAGACCAGGTTGTTTTCAATGAAGATCATCAAAAGTATGATGCTGGTCTTCTACCGTATGCAACTAATTCTGGAGCTCCTAAGATTACACCTACCGACTTAACGGGATGGAAAAATTCTAATGTCAGTAAGGTCAATCATCAAATTAAAACGGAGTACGAAGAGCTAAAGAGTCAGTATGAAAAACTAATGGCACAGTTTGAGTATAATAATCTAATTTACAGTGCAGAATTTAGTTTTGAACCCATTGTTGGCGAAGTTTACCATCTCTATGAAAGAAATAATGGTAATATATTTCTTTCAATTATTTCTCCAAACGAATGTAATTTTAAATTTAAAGGTAGCTTTAAACTCAATGAAGATAAAATGTGGATCAAATTAGAAAGTAACATAGCAAATTATTGATTTATTACGTTAATTTGTATAGTATTCATTATGAAGATGAAACCTTATAGCAACTAGTTAAGTTTGTTGCAGTGGAAAAGCCTGTTGGTAGTTGTATCAATAGGCTTTTCTTTTATATTTTACTCCCAAAAGCCAAATCTCCAGCGTCACCCAAGCCAGGAATGATATAACCTTTAGCATTTAATTTTTCATCTATAGCTGCAATCCAAAGGTGTGCATTTTCAGGTAAATACGCTTCAATTAAATTTATTCCTGTTCGCGTTCCAAGAACAGATAATATGTGTATAGATTTTGGAGTGCCCAAATTTTCAAACCCTTTCAACACATTTAGCATAGATAATCCTGTAGCTAGCATAGGGTCCACCAATACTAGTGTCTTACCTTCTAAACTTGGTGCAGCTAAATACTCAACTACTACTTCAAAATCATTTTCAGTTTCTGAGCTTTCTGATTTTTTTCTGTAAGCCGAAACAAAGCCACTATCTGCCTCGTCAAAATAATTAAGTACTCCATTATGCAAGGGTATTCCAGCTCTTAGTATAGAGCACACTACTATGTTGTTAGTTAATTTTTCATAATTTGTTGAACTTAGTGGAGTTTTAAAAGATGTCGTCGAAAACTCCAAAGATTTACTCATTTCATAACTTAAAATTTCACCAATACGTTCAATATTTCTTCGGAATTTCATCCGGTCCTTTTGTACATGTTCTTCTCGTATCTGATATAAAAAATGTTGTAGTATAGAATTGTGTTTGCTTAAGTTGTGGACTTGCATGTTTTAGTTTTTAATTACGATAATTTTCAGTACAACTGAATCACTCTCTACTTTTTGTTAAAACTAATAAATTCATCTTTTAAAAACCTATCTTTAAGTTTCAATTTTGAATTTTGCTTAATAGTATTTCTAAGGTTGAATTCACCTGATATTCATTTCAAAAAAAAATCCAGTATCTTGTAGATAACTGGATTTTAAATTTTAAATGACTATATCTAGTGCGCAGACATTTTCTCTTTCTTTTTTTGAAGTTGCCTTTGTATGTCGTCTACTGTTTGAGTTATGGCCATTTCAAAGGCTTTTTCATTGGAAGAAGCAAATATATTTTGACCAGGAGCGCTTAATTTGATATCACAAATCATTCCCGTATCTGGACTGGAAGTGTTTTCAGTTTTGAAAAAAACTTCTGCTCTTACGATCCAATCGTACCTATTTTCAAGTTTTTCAAGCTTTTTTGTTACTATACTTTCTAGTCTTTCGCTTGCCGTTACGTGTACGTAATTAAAATTGATGTCCATAAATCTATGTTTTTATTTAATTAAATAAGGACTAGCTCATCTTAGTGGTTAGTCCAATTAAAGTTATTAATTATAAATTTATGAAATTAAAATCATAGATTTTGTTTTTTTGCAAACTTTAATTTTTTTTACTTGAAGTTTAATATTTCAGTTGGATTTTAAGCATGTGAACTTTCTGTGGTATTGGTTTGAAGTACATCTTTGAGCTTTAGGTTGATTCATTTCTACTAATAAATCTAAAATTTATTTTTAATATTATCTTTTGTTTACGTATGTAGTTTGAGATTGTATGTTATTTTTGAATTCGATTTTATGAAAATGCAAACAAATCTATTCAAAACACTATCAAATCAACTTGAAGGAGAGGTTTTAATTGATGCTTTACATACCTCAATTTATGCTACTGATGCATCAGTCTACCGAGAAATTCCTGCAGCTGTGATTTACCCCAAATCCAATAATGATTTAAAGCGTTGTATCGAGTTTTGCCATCAAAATAACATTTCTATGACTCCAAGAGCCGCCGGAACTTCTTTGGCAGGCCAATGTGTAACGGATGGTGTTGTTTTAGATATAAGTAAATACTTCACAAAAACCTTTGAAGTTGATCAGAAGCATAAAACCATTGTCATACAGCCGGGTGTAGTACGTGATGTCTTAAATCGAAATTTGAAATCCAATAACTTGTTTTTTGGACCTAATACGTCTACTAGTAATAGGTGTAATATAGGTGGGATGTTTGGTAATAATTCTTCAGGTACTACGTCGATCAAATATGGTGTCACTAGAGATAAAATTATAGCATCTAAAGGCTTCCTTTCCGATGGAAGCTTTATTGAGGTAAAGCCATTAACTAAAGATGAGTTTTTACAAAAAACAACTCAAAACGACTTAGAAGGGCGTATTTATAAATATATCCAAACCCTTTTTCAAAGAGAAAACATTGAAACTGTTTTATCAGAAGGCTTCCCAAAACCAGACATTCATAGACGTAATACAGGCTATTCTATAGATGTACTTTACAATAATTCTTTTTTTAAATCTGAAACCAATCCTTATTTCAACCTGAACCACCTTTTATGTGGTAGTGAAGGTACTTTATATGTAGCTACAGAATTACATTTAGCCTTAGATGAGGTTCAGCCTCAACACTCCGCCATGGTTGCAGCTCAGTTTCAGAGTATTTCAGATTGTCTTGAATCTGTTGAAACTACATTAACTCATAACCTATTTACGTGTGAGATGATGGATAAAACTATATTGGATTGTACCAAAGATAGTCTAAAATATAAAGATCATCGGTTTTTTTTAGAAGGTGACCCAGAAGCCATTTTGATGCTAGAGTTGAGGTCAAATTCCTTAGATGACTTAAAGCAACAAGTAAAAGACCTACTTTCAGACATAAAGCAATCAACCAAAGCTTATGCATCACCAGTATTAAAAGGCGCAGAAATTGATTTGGCTGTAGAACTAAGAAAGGCAGGACTTGGCCTTTTAGGCAATATTAAAGGTGATGCCAAAGCTGTGGCTTGCATAGAAGATACTTCCGTTTCTACAGAGGATTTACCTCACTACATTTCGGATTTTTCTAATATAATGAAATCCTATAATCAAAAGGCAGTCTACTACGCACACGCTGGTGCTGGAGAGTTACATTTGCGCCCTATCTTAAATTTAAAAACCTCTAAAGGTGTACAAGAATTTAAGAGTATTTCTACAGATGTTGCACATTTAGTAAAACATTATGGAGGTGCTTTAAGTGGTGAGCATGGAGATGGAAGGGTAAGAGCTCCTTTTACTGAACTTATGGTTGGCGAAACTTGCTACAAAATTTTTAAGGAAATCAAGCAGGTTTTTGATCCTCAAAACCTTTTAAATCCAGGTAAAATTGTAAACCCTAAGCCAATAGATAAGGATCTGCGTTACGAAATAGATAGGGAAGAGCCAGAAATAGACACCAAGATGGATTTTTCTAAAAATCTTGGCATCCTAAGAGCTGCAGAGCAGTGTAATGGCAGTGGAGACTGTAGGAAATCTCACGAGTTTGAAGGCGGGATGTGCCCTAGCTACCAAGCCACCAAAAACGAAAAAGATACCACAAGAGCAAGAGCTAACATGTTGAGGGAAGTTTTGACTAAAAAGCATCAAGACAAAAACGCTTTTGATGATGAAAATCTAAAGGAAATTTTTGATCTCTGTGTGAGCTGTAAAGCTTGTAAAAGCGAGTGCCCCAGCAACGTAGATGTTGCTGCTTTTAAAACTGAATTTCTGTACCAATACCAAAAAGCAAACGGGGTAAGTTTAAGAACAAAAGTGTTTGCTAAAAATAACCTTATCAACAAACTCGCTGCCCCTGTAGCTCCACTCTATAATTGGATCAATTCTAACAAATTAACCTCAAAATTGGTTAAAGCAACTGCTGGTATTGCTAAAGAAAGGAGCATGCCAAAATTAAGCTCTAAATCGTTAAGACAGTTGGTTAAGGATGGAACAATTCAACTTGAAGCTAGAGGCAAAAAGAAAAAATCAGTTTATCTTTTCGTAGATGAATTTACTAATTTTTTGGATGTTGAAATTGGTATAGATGCTATTGAGCTGCTTACCAAGCTTGGTTATGAAGTCAAAGTAATAAAACATGAAGAAAGTGGAAGGGCTTACTTTTCTAAAGGTTTGTTAGATGAAGCACAATATTTTGTAGATAAAAACATAGACATTTTTAAAGCTATTATTACTGAAGATGAGCCTTTGTTAGGCATTGAACCTTCTACTATTTTAAGTTTTAGAGATGAGTACCTGAAACTAGCTTCTGATAAAAATTCTGCTCAAATGCTATCAGAACACGTTTTTTTAATTGAAGAGTTTTTGAATGCTGAAATCCAAAATGGGAATCTAACTTCAGAACAATTTTCAGAAGAAAAGAAAGAAATTAAAATTCATAACCATTGTTATCAAAAAGCGCTTTCTAGTCAAATTCATACCTTCAATATTTTAAATATTCCTAAGAATTTTAAAGTCACTATCATTTCTTCAGGATGTTGTGGAATGGCAGGTAGCTTTGGTTATGAAAAAGAACACTATAAAGTTAGCCAAGATATAGGCGAATTAGTGCTGTTTCCAGCCGTAAGAAAAACGGATGCTATTATTTCTGCCAATGGTACAAGTTGTAGACATCAAATTAAAGATGGAACCCAAAAAGAAGCCCACCATCCAGTTTCTATTTTAAATAAATATGTATTATAAGTTGGAAGTGATATTGAATGACGATAAAGCTTGAGTTGATGAAAACTCTACATCTTCAAGTTGAATACTAAACTGACTTGGTGTATCATCAAAGATTAATTCTGAATGCACCTCACTAAAAACTAAACCAACGTTTTCTGCAAAATAGTGGGTAATACGCATGACATTTTGCCTTGGAATAATGGTGAAATTACTAAAGATAATAAAAACTTGTGCAGAAAGGTTGAGCTGTAATTCTGAAATCAATATATTTTCAAAAGTGATACCGTTTACTGTTTTTTCTTCTTGAAACCCTTTATGAATTGATAAAATCTCATAATTAAATTCTGCAGTAAATCCATTGATGTTCTCTTCTATCACACCTGTTGAGGTTGATAGAATCTGATTATTTGAAGACCTAACGTTGTACAAGACAAAATCTGTGACCGGAAGGATAATCCTATCCAAACCTATGTCTAAGTCCAAGTTAGCATTAAGAATCAAACTTTGGTTACGCTTAAAAACTTCACCACCCGCTAAAAGACTTGTGCTTATGCCAGTAAATCCTTCAGTTTCTATTTGTGAAAATTGGTAAATGTTTTGGTTTTTAATCTCAAGGTTTAGTGTTTCATTTCCAGACAAAACTGTTGAACCTTGACTCAACTCGTTGTTATATTCCCATGTTGAGTTTTCATTTAATGGAACATAATTGGTACTTGAATCTAATCCCAATTCTTCTTCAGTGCAAGATGTCAGAAAAAATCCAATACTTATTACGAGAACTATTTTGAGCCATTTCATTCAACTAAAATACAACCTTAGCTTAAAAAATCAGCTACTTTTTATTTCGTCTTTCAAAAAAAGCATGGATTACACATCAAATAAATCTTTAGTTCCTTTTTGAAATTGATGTTTTAAGTGCTGTTCAAATTCATTGTAGTTAAATAGCTCCCAACGCTTATTGTTGTATTCTAGTGCGGTAAGGCCTTCTAGCCAATCTCCAGAATTTAAATATAGACAAGTTCCGTTTTTATTAACTTTTCTAGAAATCTCAGGCTGATGAATATGTCCACAAATTACATAATGATACTTGTTTTCTATGGCGAGGTCTGTG
>PXBV01000359.1 GCA_003565575.1 Psychroflexus sp.
TATTTCTAATTGATGTTTAGTTTCACCCTCTAGAAGTTCGTCATCTTTATACCAGGTATAACTCGCTCCTGGCATTTCGTCATAGCTTAATTGGTAAATATCAGATTCGCAAAGCGAAAGTTCTTCTTTAACCTCTCCAGTTTCAGATTCTACAATTGGAATTCTTTTACTGAATAAAGATTGAATAAAAGGAGGAAGCCCAAAAGAGCCAGGTCTGGAGAGCTGAATAGCACCTTGAGAGACGTTTTCTGTATATCCTGCTGCAATACCCTGTGTATCTGGGTTTCTGATGACGCCTAATTTTGGTTGATTAAATAACGAGTGGTAAATTCTTCCGTCCGGACCTAATTGTAGAGCAGCATTAAGTTGAACATTAGCAATTAATTGTTGAGAACCAACTACATCGTTAGCACTTAAGTCCCATTGATAAATTGAATTTGAAATGTCATTTACACTAGCATAGGCTTTGGTACCATCTTGAGAAAATTCAACTCCATAAGCACTTACGTCTTTAGCTAATTCTAAAGGATTGGACACAGCTCCAGTAAGGTTATCAAAATCGTAAGCATAAACACTCCCATCTGCAGCGTCTTCAGTGCCGTCTAGCGGATTGTAGGAAGATGTCTGGTGGGCAATCAATAACTTGTCAGCATTTGGTGATGCTTTTAAGTAACCAATAGAGGCTCTTCTGTAATTGGTAATTTCTATTAAAGGTGCAACTTGAGAAATTACTGGCTCTGGATCCAGCCCATCCTCGTCTATTAGAAACGCATAAAATTGATTTCTAAAATGAGTGATTACCCAAACCGAATTGCAATCTCTCCCTCTCACGGCTGTAATTTTTTCTGATGCCTTGTATTTGATTTCTTCGCCATTAGGGTCGGGATTATAGGTTACCAACTGAAAGTTTTTTTCTCCTTCTACAACATCTCCCAACCCATTATTCAAATTCATATCTACGATAGAATAATTCAATCCATTATTAAAACCATCATCATCTTCTGGGACTTTATGTTCAGGAATGTCTGTATAAAATGGAATTGGGCTGCCAAAGCTGTCTGCTGGGCCTTGGTTGGGGTAGGCATTGGCATTGTCATGATGCGGCTCATCCACAGTAAAAACATAATATAGGTGATTTTCCATTGGGTGAGGAACTATCAATCCACTAGAAGTACTGGAGGGATCTCCGTTAAGACCTTTCCCTTCAAGGTAATTGGCATTAGGCATGATTTGATGATTCCTATCCCAGATGTTCCTGCCGTCTGTATACATAATTAATTGACCGTTTGCATCAGAAATAGAAGAACAACCTTCTGGAGTACTAAGTGCTCCGTTGCTAAGTGCTGATGGTGAGCTGGTGTTGAATGTAAGTCCTGCATTAAAGCCAAAATACCAATTATTTGCTTCGCCTTGAGCTCTAATTGGCAGATAGAAAATGATTAAACTAAGGAAGATTAACTTTTTCAACAAGTGAATTTTTCTCAAATATAAATCAAAGATCTCGCTTTTGTAGAAGTTTCCAAGATGAATACATAAAGATAAAACACCAAACCGATACGATTAGTACTGCAGACCATTCCACATCATAAGATTTATTAAATTCTGAATTTAATTGAGTAGCAGTAGATTTTACGATACCTAATCGTGTGAATGGTTCTACAATTAAATTGCCCATGGCTTGTAGTGGTAAAAACTGAATAATACCTTCTAAGGCTCCAGCTTGAAACTTTACGAATAATTGAATTAAAGCTTCAGAAATCCAAAGTAAAAACAGAAATCCAAGAGCAAAAGCCGAGCGTTTAAGTAAAACTCCAAAAAATAAGCATAAACTAAAAAAACAGATCAGTTTCAAAAAATAAGCAAAAATATACTCTAGGTCTGAAAAAATGATTCCTACTTCATCATAATCAGAAAAAATAAGACCTAAAATAAAACTCACAATAAACACCAGAAAAGTAGATGCAAGGGCAAACCCCAAAACACCATAAAATTTGGATAAAATAAACTCTTTTTTGCTTAGGCCGTCAATTAAATTTTGTTTTAAAGTTCTGTGCGTGTATTCACTTGACACCATAGAAACGATAACCACAGCTAAAAAAAGCTTTAAAAAAGAAACGATATAGGTAGTGAAATGCCAGATGTAGGGAAAATTGAAAATACCTTGATCTGCAAGTCTGAAATCTACATTTCCAAAATTGAACCGGATAGATGCAAATAAGGCAATACCACTAAACAAGAGAAAGTAAACTAAGCTTAAAGCTTTTGCAGCTTTGTTGTGTTTGAGCTTATGAAATTCTATAAGGAAAAGTCTCTTCATTTTAAGTGTTTATTGATCTTGTGTTAGTTTTAAAAATTGCTCCTCAAGAGTTTCTTTTCGCTTAATGAGGTGTGTTAAAACAATGCCTTCAGCAAAACATTTTTCATTGATATCTTTTGCCTCATAAGGTTGTGATAGAATGGCTTTTATCAATCCGTCGTCCTGTTCATCATAACTTTCTATTGCTTCATGTTGATTCAGAAAGGTTTTTAGCTCAGTATTGTTTTCACTTTTCAATTCAAAAAAACCATGCGTTGCATTAAGCGCATCTACTGGGCCTGCATATAATTTGTTTCCATTTCTAATTACAATAACGTGAGAACAGACTTTTTCTACCTCGTCGAGCAAGTGAGATGCTAGTAAAATGGTCATGCCATCTGCGGCTATTTTTTTTATGATTTCCCTAATTTGGTGTATGCCTTGCGGGTCTAACCCATTGGTTGGTTCATCAAGTATGAGGATTTCGGGATTATTAAGTAGAGCAGAGGCAATAGCCAAACGTTGCTTCATTCCTAGAGAATAACTTTTGAAGTAGTCTTTTTTTCTGTCTTTAAGATTTACAATTTCCAAAACATCATCAATCCTAGAATAAGCTACGTCTTTAATTTTGCAAACCAATTTCAAGTTGTTTTCAGCACTCATGCTTGGGTAAAAATTGGGACTCTCTATAATAGCGCCTACTTTTTTTAAAGCTTGGTGAGTATCTATTTGACCTCCAAACCACTCAAAAGAACCACTTGAAGGATTAACTACATTCAACACCATGCCCAAAGTGGTAGATTTTCCGCTGCCGTTTGGCCCCAAAATTCCGTAAACATTTCCTTTTTCAATTGAGAAGTTAAGGGAATTGACAGCTTTTAAGTTTCCAAAGCTTTTGCTGAGTTGGTTCAGTTGTAAAAGTGTTTTCAAAGGAGAAGCGTTTTTAATAGGACGGAAGCTATCCAAAAATGTTACATAAAAAGCTCTCAGATTTGCTACCTTTGAAGAAAAGTTGCGTATGGAAAAGAAACTCATGTCTAGGAAAAAGCCTACATTTCCTATTAATCAGCAGCTCCATAAATACCTTCAAACTTATGGAAGAAACACCAAGATACCTGTTTCTTATGATGACTTACTTCGGTTTTCTGGGTCTATTGTAGTGTATGATAGGAACGATGAAAACACGTTATGGGTAAGATGTTACTATTCTGACTTTGAACGTGAGGAAATTGATAATAGCCTCAAACGTGTATATCTCATTTTACATTCTGATGGTAGAAGCGATCATTTGGACTTTCTTAATGTAGATGCTATTGACTATTGCACATTTGGAAACTCTAAACCTTTCAGAATAAAAGTAAGAAATGTTTTAAATGATAATTTCACATATTTTTATGTCAAAAAAGCAGATGCATCTAGAATATATGGACTCGAGTTTGAGCATATCCTTTCTCCAAGCAGGATTAATTTTCTAGTTTACAAAGACACTTTAATAGAAGAGCATATTGCTGGAATTCCTGGAGATGTATTTATTAAAGAACAGCTTCCAGAATGCTCTGATAGGGCTAGAAATGAAATAGCTAAACAGTTTGTGAAATTTGATGAGCGTTGTACAATTCGACTTCTCGGGGATATGCGTTCATACAATTATGTGGTGATTCCTACTCATGATTTTGATCATGTAGATTATAAGATTAGAGCGATTGATTTTGACCAACAGAGCTATGAAGGAAATTTAAAAGTTTACCAGCCACATTTTTTTAAAGAAAATAGACCTATGGTTAAGATGGTTTCAGAGCTTCTTCAAGAGTCGTCTTTGGATCAATACCGAAAAGAAGAACGTTCCCAAGTTGCAAAACGGCTTATTACTTCAGAAAAAAGATTTAGAATGCTCATCCGAAGTATGATAAAAGACAGAATCTCTTCAGATGAAAACGTAAAAATGCTTAAAACTCAGCTAATAGATTATACCAAAGATATTCGATTTAAACGCTGTAAAACTATGGGTCATATCTTAAAAACAGCTTTGGATTTTGTAAAGAGAAACTATTTGGAATTGGAGTAATTTGGCTATTTATCGTTAGTGATAAGATTGTTTTTGCTATTTTAGTGCACAAATTTTTTAATTAATCTTATACTCAAATGAATAGAAAAACATTTCAATTTTTAGTTCTCGTATTTGCTAGTTTTACATTTAGTTTGGCTACAGCTCAACTACAAAGTAATCAAGCTCAGTTTGATGAATTTATGGATAGGTCTGGTAATTCCTTCAGGTCAGCTTCGGGTAAACCAGGGCCGGATTACTTTCAAAACGAAGCTTCTTATACCATAAAAGCAAGCTTAAATCCAGAAACCCATAAGATAGCGGGTCAAATCACCATGAGTTATACCAACAATAGTCCAGAAGACTTGGACTATGTTTGGATGTATTTAGAACAAAACCGATTTACAGAAAACTCCAGAGGAACACTCACCACTCCAGTTGAGGGCAATCGTTATAATGGAGACCCGCTGGAAGGCGTCAAAATTTCAAACCTTCAAGCTAAAGTAAGACGCTCAACGTCAACTAAGCACTTAATCACAGACACGCGTATGCAGGTGTTTTTTAATGAACCTCTTAAAGCAAAAGGTGGTAAGGCTGAAGTTTCCATGAATTTTGAGTTTGAAGTTCCCGTCAATGGTATGGATAGGATGGGTAGACTAACAACCCAAAACGGAGAGATTTATGCCATTGCCCAGTGGTTCCCACAAGTTGCTGTTTTTGATGATGTTGAAGGTTGGAATGTGGAGCCGTATCTAGGAGCAGGAGAGTTTTATTATGATTACGGAGATTTTGATGTAGAAATCACAGTTCCTCATAATTATGTAGTAGTTGCTTCTGGAGAACTTCAAAACCCGAAAAAAGTATTAGCTAGTAAAACTTTAGACCGTTATAACAAAGCGCTGGAAAGTCAAGAAACCGTTAGCATTATTTCTTCTGAAGAAATTGGAGATTCTAATAACTTCGCCAATTCAAGCGGTACGCAGACCTGGCATTATAAAATTAAAAACTCTAGAGATTTTGCTTTTGCAGCTTCTGAAGCATTTATATGGGATGGCGCCCAGTTCAATTTACCAAGCGGTAAATCAGGACTTGCACATTCAGTTTATCCAATAGAAAGTGATGGTGAAGATGCATGGTCAAGATCTACAGAATATAGCAAAGCCTCTATAGAGCATTATTCTGAAAAATGGTTTGAATATCCTTACCCAGCAGCGGTAAATGTTGCTGCCGATATTGGAGGTATGGAATATCCAGGTCTTAACTTCTGTAGCTGGAAAAGCAAGGGCGGTAGACTTTGGGGAGTTACAGACCATGAGTTTGGTCATAACTGGTTTCCTATGATTGTAGGTAGCAATGAACGAAGATACGCTTGGATGGATGAAGGCTTCAATACCTTTATTAATTATTACAGTACACTCGCGTTCAATGATGGAGAATATCCTGCGAGATTAAGTCAACCAAGAAACGCAGTAAACTGGTTCTTAGGAGAATCTAGAGAAGGTATAGACACTTACCCTGATGTGGCAAATTTAAGAAACTTAGGAATGATAGCATATTCAAAACCTGCAATGGGTTTACTTATGTTGAGAGAGTACATTTTAGGAGAAGAGCGTTTTGATTATGCTTTTAGATCTTACATAAAAACTTGGGCGTTTAAACACCCACAGCCACAAGACTTTTTTAATCATATTGAAAATGCAGCTGGAGAAAATTTATCATGGTTTTTTGGAGCTTGGTTCTATGGAACAGGAAATATAGATTTAGCTGTGGATTCTTTGAGAAAACAAGCCGGATCTTATGACTTAACTGTTTCCAATAGAGGAGACATACCAATGCCAGTCCACATGCAAATCACCTATGAAGACGGAACTACTTCTATGAAAAGTTTACCTGTTGAAATATGGCAAAGGGGAAATACATGGACTCATCGATTTGAAAGTGAGAAAGACATCAAATCCATTGAAATAGATCCTAATAAAGTGATTATGGATGTGAATTATTCCAATGATAAATGGCCAAGTCAGATTTACAAAGATTAATGTAGACTTTAGTTTAAAACACAAAAAGCGACCTTATGTTGAGGTCGCTTTTGTGTTTTTAGTTGAGAGATGTATTAATAAAAATAAATCATTTATAATCCAGAAATACTTTCAGCAGAGACTTGTCTATCCACTTTTCTTAACAAGCCTTGTAGTACTTTACCTGGACCTACTTCAGTAAAACTCGTAGCTCCATCAGCTAGCATTTGCTTCATGGTTTGCGTCCATTTAACAGGCGCGGTTAATTGTTTAATCAAGTTGGTTTTGATCTCTTCAGGATTTGAAACCGCTGTAGTGGTTACATTTTGATAAATTGGACATTCTGGCTTATTGAATTGAGTAGACTCAATAGCTTTAGCTAATTCTTGCTCTGCTGGTTTCATCAACGGAGAATGGAAAGCTCCACCAACTGGTAGTAACATGGCACGTTTTGCTCCTTTTTCTTTCATGACTTCACAAGCGCTTTCTACAGCTTCTCGTGCGCCAGAGATAACCAATTGTCCTGGACAATTATAGTTAGCAGGCACAACAACGCCTTCTATACTATCACAGATTTCTTCTACAATTATATCTTCAAGCCCTAAAACAGCAGCCATAGTAGAGGGGTTGATTTCACAAGCCTTCTGCATTGCCAATGCTCTTTGGTGAACAAGTTTAAGACCATCCTCAAACTTTAAAGTGCCATTAGCAACTAGTGCTGAAAATTCGCCTAGTGAATGTCCAGCTACCATATCGGGCTGAAATGCTTTACCAAGTACTTTACTTAAGATCACGGAATGTAAAAAAATGGCTGGCTGTGTTACTTTGGTTTGTTTGAGCTCTTCAGCAGAGCCTTCAAACATGATTTTGGAAATATCGAACCCTAAGATCTCATTAGCTTTGTGAAAAAGCATCTCAGCTTCTTTGGAACTTTTGTATAAATCTAGCCCCATTCCTGTAAACTGCGCACCTTGCCCAGGAAATACGTATGCTTTCATATATTTAATTTTTTAAAAATTCAAATATAGTACTTTGAATACTTTTTGTAAAAAAGAAAAAATGATGATTTAATAGCTAGTTACTGATATACAAAATAACTTGAGATCAAATTTGGAGTTAACTTGATTTTAGAGATTTAATAAAAGGATCTATGCCATCTAATCCTTCTTTGGTTAAGCGTCTGATAAATTCTGAGCCAATTATGCATCCGCTGGTATACTTGCTTGCTTGCTCAAAACTTATTGCGTCTTTAATTCCAAAGCCTACCATTAACTTGTTTTTTAAGTTTAAATCAGAAATTCTCTTAAAGTAAGACATGGCTTCTTCTCCAAAGCCTTTTTCACCTCCTGTCGTACTGGAGGAGCTTACCATATATACAAAACTGTCCCCTAATGCATCAATAGTTTTTATGCGAGTAGCAGAAGTTTCGGGCGTTATTAAAGGTATAAATTTAAGATTATGATTTTCAAAAATTGATTTATAATCACGTTCATAAATATCTATAGGCAAATCTGGCATGATAATTCCGTCTATTCCTATAGCTTGGCACTCTTTACAAAAGTTTTCTACTCCAAATTGAAGCATAGCGTTGAAGTACCCCATCACAATTAGAGCAATATTAACTTCTTCTCGGATTCCCTGGAGTTGCTCAAATAAAACTTTGGTGCTCATACCATTGGTGAGCGCTTGCTCAGAGCTTCGTTGAATTACGGGACCGTCTGCTAGTGGGTCGCTGTAGGGTAAGCCTATTTCTATCACATCTGTACCAGCTTTGGCTAAGCGTTTTATAACTTCTGTGGTGTCCTTCAGCTTTGGGTAGCCAGCTGTAAAATAGATGGAAATCAATTTTTTATCTTGAGCTAAGGCTTTGTTTATTCTGTTCATAAGTTAAAATTAAATATCTCTAATTAGGTATGGTAGTGGTATTAAATTCCGAAGAACTTTCAGCTAAAAAGCTGATCGTTTTGTATACAGGCTTTTCAAGTTTAGTAGCCAAAATACTTCCTGTAAGTTTCTAAATCTTTATCTCCTCTTCCAGAACAATTAAAGACTAAGACGTCATCTTCATCAAAGTTTAAGTATTTAAAGATGGCAAAGGCATGAGCTGTTTCTATAGCTGGAATGATGCCTTCCATTCTACTTAATTCTAGTCCTGCTTCCATGGCTTCTTGGTCTGTTATAGAAACGAATTTACCTCTACCTGTTTTAAATAAATGGGCGTGTAAGGGGCCAATTCCAGGGTAATCTAAACCAGCAGAAATGGAATAGGGCTCTGTAATTTGTCCGTCTGTGTTTTGCATTAAAAGGGTTTTACTGCCATGAATAATACCTTCTTTTCCTAAAATAGTAGTTGCCGCAGATTCTGAAGTATGCACTCCTTTACCAGAAGCTTCTACACCAATAATCCCAACGTCTTCATGATCCATAAAGTCTGCAAATAATCCTGCTGCATTACTTCCACCACCTACACATGCAATGACGTAATCTGGCAATTCTCGCCCTTCTTTTTCTAGTAATTGGGATTTCACTTCCTTGGAAATTACGCTCTGCAACTCCGTTACCATATCTGGATAGGGATGTGGTCCTACTACAGAGCCTATGATGTAATGGGTGTCTTTGGGATGGTTAATCCAATCTCTGATGGCTTCATTTGTAGCATCTTTCAATGTTCTACTCCCAGACGTGGCTGGTACTACTTCTGCACCAAGCATTTTCATGCGGGCTACGTTTGGTGCTTGGCGTTCAATGTCTACTGCTCCCATGTAGACTATGCACTCTAGCCCCATGAGTGCACAAACCGTTGCTGTAGCAACTCCATGTTGACCAGCACCAGTTTCTGCAATGATTCTGTGTTTACCAAGAGCTTTTGCAAGCAAGATTTGTCCAATTGTATTATTGATTTTATGGGCACCTGTATGGCATAGGTCTTCTCGCTTGAGGTAAATCTTAGTTTTATATTTGGCACTCAAATTTTCTGCGAGGTACAAAGGGGTAGGGCGTCCCACATAATCTTTCAATAAGTGCTTAAACTGCTTTTGAAACTCCTCTGTTGCAATAATCTGTTTGTAATTATGCTTTAGTTCTTCTACATTAGGATAGAGCAATTCTGGGATGTATGCTCCACCAAAGTCACCGTAAAATCCGTGTTCATCTACTTTATACTTGTTCATAGGATTTAAGATTTTTTAAAAATGTGTTTATAAGTTTCTTATTTTTACGTCCTGGACTGTCTTCAAAGCCAGAGTTAATATCTATACCGTTTATAAGGTTTTGGTTAAATAACTCCATAACAGCGACTGTATCTTCAGCACCAATGCCCCCACTCAATATAACGGGCTTAGTAAAATGGTGATGTTTTAAAAAGTTCCAATCAAACTTCTCCCCATTTCCGCCTCTGTATTTCCCTTTAGTGTCTAGTAAAATACCGTCTACTGCATCAGTGTAGTTGTCAATAGTATCTAAGTCTTTTTTTGATGCGATTGAAAAAACTTTCCAAAGCTTGACTTTGATTTGTCCAGCAACCTTAAGTTTTTGCCTAAGTTCTTCACAAAAGGTGACGGTCTCGCGCCCGTGAAGCTGAATTATATTTAGATCAAATTGATCGATTTTATGAAGGATGTCTTGTTGAGGTTCATTAACAAAAACTCCAACTCTCTGGACATGTGGTGGTGTTTCTACGGAAATTTCAGCAAATCGTGGAGATTTCTTGTAGAAAATAAACCCCATGAAATCGATATCTAGCTCTGCAACTTCTCTTATATTTTCTGGATGTTTCATCCCACATACTTTCACTTTCATTTCAATTCTGTTTTAGGCTTCTAGCTTTTCTTTCATAAAAAACTCGCCAATTAGAACTCCATTGAAGCCTTTTTGGATTAACTTTTGAATAGTTTCTCTATCTTGGATACCGCTTTCTGAAATCTTTGGCAAGACAGAGGGTAAGTGGGGTAACATGTCAAGACCTTGTTGTAAGTCAACTTCAAAAGTTCTTAAGTTTCTATTATTTACTCCAATTAAATCCATCAAATTAGTTTCCAATTTGTTAATTTCTTCTGCCTCATGTATTTCAAACAAAACTTCCAGTTTCAATTCCTTAGCTAAATGTGCTAGGTCTTGAAGTTGGCTTGACGGCAAAGCATTAGCTATTAATAAGATAGCATCTGCACCATAGGCTTTAGCTTCATATATTTGATATTCATCTACCATAAAATCTTTACGAAGTAATGGTAAGTGACATACTGATTTTGCTAATTGTAAATCTTCTAAACTGCCTCCAAAGTAACGTTGATTTGTTAACACTGACATTCCAGCCGCCCCCATTTTTTCATAACTTTGTGCAATATTCATTACATCTGCATTTGTATTGATGGATGCTTTGCTAGGAGAGCGACGTTTAAATTCTGCTATAATTCCTTCTTTTGAGCTCAATACAGCTTGTTTTAAACTTCGTGTTGGACTAGAAAATTCAGGAAAAGATTTCAATGCATCAATGGGCATTTGTTTTTTCTTGATATTTACCACCAAGTGTTGATAACTTGTGATTTCTTCTAAAATTCTTTTCATTTTTGACTTATAGTTTGAAGTTGGTTCAAAACCTCTAAAGCTTTACCGCCTTTTAAAAGTGTTTTAGCTTCCAGAAAGGCCTCTGCAATTGTCGTGTTTTTTGCGGTTGAAATTGCTGTTGCTGCGTTGGCACAAACTACGTTGTCCTGAGCTATAGTTCCTTGACCAGAAAGAATTTGATGAAAAATATCTGCCGCACTTTCCACAGTATCACCGCCATAGATCTCCTCTTTCATTACTGGATGCACTCCAAAATCTTTTGCAGATAAATACAGTTCTTGAGCGTTGGTTACACATTTGGTTTTTGCAGTGAGTGAAATCTCATCATAGTGGTTGAGGTCATGCAAAATACAGTAGGTTTTATTTGATTTTTGATAAAGGTAGTGGTATTTTCTAAGCAGTTCCAAATCGTAAACGCCAACCAATTGATAACTAGGTTTTGCTGGATTTACCATAGGCCCAAGCATGTTGAAAAAGGTTTTTAAGGCCAGGGATTTACGGATTGGAGCCACATTTTTCATAGCGGGATGAAAAAGAGGTGCATGAAGGATAGCGATATTGGCTTTTTCCATGGTTTTGTCTAAAAATCCTTGCTCATTAGAAAATTTAACGCCCATGGCTTCCAGAACGTTTGAACTACCACTAACCGATGAGACGCCATAGTTCCCATGTTTGGCCACTTGTACTCCAGATGCTGCTACTACAAACGAGGCTGCTGTAGAAACATTGAAGGTGTTTTGGCCGTCGCCACCCGTACCACAAAGATCCATAACCGGAGTGTCTCCAAAGTCTACAGGAATACAAAGCTCCAAAAGGGCGTCTCTAAAACCTTCCAGTTCCTCCACGCTAATGCTACGCATCATAAATACGGTAAGAAAGGAAGAAATTTGAATGTTATTAAATTCAGAATTTGAAATTCTTAATAAAACATCTTTTGCTTCTGCTTTTGATAGTTGTTCTTGGTGTATGAGTCTGTCGAGTATGTCTTTCATTATTAGCTTGTTTGGGTTCGATTTAGCTTTCAATCCAGTTTTTAATCATTTGTTTACCTTCGGGTGTAAGTACAGATTCTGGGTGAAATTGAACTCCTCTTACGTCAAACGTGTTATGGCGTAAAGACATAATTTGACCTTGTTCATCCACAGAGGTTGCAGTTAAACATGCTGGAAGTTGCTTATCTACAACCCACGAGTGATACCGACCTACCATGAAAGATTTGGGTAAATTTTTGTACAAGATTTCATCATCCACTAAGGTTTTTACTTCTGTAGCAACGCCATGATGTACTTTATCTAGATTGAGTAATTCTCCCCCAAAAACTTCCATAATAGCTTGTTGTCCTAAGCAAACTCCAAGCATAGGTTTTTCTTCAGCAAACGTCTTGATAATGGCTTTTAATTGTCCTGCTTCTTCAGGTATTCCAGGACCTGGAGAAAGTAATATCTTGTCATAATGCTTAACTTCATCAAGGTTAACTTCGTCATTTCGTTTTACAGTTACCTTAGCATCAAATTCTTCTAAATAATGTACTAAGTTGTAAACAAATGAATCGTAATTATCTATAACTAAAATCGTCTTCATAGTTTGTTTTTTATTGATCTAAAGCTTTGCGTAAAGCTCCCAGTTTATTGATGACTTCTTGTAATTCATTCTCCTCGGTACTATCGCTCACTACACCAGCACCAGCTTGGTAATGCAGCTTTAGGTCTTTGCTTACAAAGCTCCGTATGATGATGGCTTGGTTCATATTCCCTTTAAAATCTATTACACCAATAGCTCCTCCGTAAGCCTCTCTGCTTATCTTTTCATACTTTTCTATCAAGGACATAGCCATGTGTTTTGGCGCACCGCTAAGTGTACCGGCGGGAAATGTATCTGCTAGTAATTTTAAACTGTTTTCTTGTTTCACCTCTGAAGTCACTTTACTTACTAAATGAATCACATGTGAAAAGTACTGAACCTCTTTGTAAGTTTCAACCTTTACTTGCTTTCCATTTCTGCTCAAATCATTTCTAGCTAAATCTACAAGCATGACGTGCTCTGAGTTTTCTTTTTCATCTTCAGATAACTTTAGAGCCATTGTTGCATCTTCTTTGTCATTTCCTGTTCGTTTGAATGTTCCTGCAATGGGGTGGATTTCTGCCCTTCCGTCTTGAACAACTAAATGTGCTTCTGGAGAACTGCCAAAAATTTTATAATTTCCAAAATCAAAATAAAATAAATAAGGACTTGGATTAATGCTTCTTAATTTTCTGTAGACATTGAATTCATCTCCTTTAAATCCTTGAGAGAATCGCCTTGACATTACCATTTGAAAGACATCACCACGTTGACAATGTGCTTTAGCTTTTGTGACATAATCCATGAACTCTTCATCGGTTATCGGGGAGCTTTCCTTGCCATCCAATTCAAATCCGTATTCTGTATAATTTTGATTTTTCAGCAAGGATTTAAGTTCAGGAATTCTATTGGAACCATCGTAACTATGGTCAAAAACATAAGCTTCATCATTAAAATGATTTATAACAATGACATTTTGAAATACACTGTACAACATGTCTGGTAAGCCCAGTTGTGAACGACTTTTATCGATGTCTAGCTTTTCAAAATACCTAACAGCGTCATAAGTGGTAAACCCAAATAGTCCTTGGGTTAAAAATTTAAAGCCTAAATCTTCTATGTCAAATTCAGCTAAATAGTTTTGCAATTCTTGAGTTACATTTACGTCTGAAGTAATCTTTACTTCTTTGAAGGTCTCATCTGGATATTTAAATTCAATGACTTCATTTTCAACCTTAAAGTGTGCGATTGGGTTACAGCAAATAAAACTAAAACTATTTTCGTTGCTATGGTAATCACTACTTTCTAAAAGCAACGAATTAGGATACTTATCTCTTATTTTTAGATAAGCACTTACTGGAGTAAAGGTATCTGCAAGTAATTTTTGATAATTGGTTTTTAAGGTGTAACTCATGGTGTGTTATTAATTTTTAAAAGTAAAAAAGGCCTGTCGCGATAGACAAGCCTTTATGAGATATTTACATAGGAGGTTCTAAATCACGACAATTTGCGTAAATTAGACCACCACCAAAAATTTCTAGTTTCTAAAATCATAGTACAAACATAACAATAATATTCTTGTTTAAAAATGTTTACATATGTTAAAATTTACCTCATTGAAGTTTGATGGTGTTGAAGCTATAAGTTACTGAACGGCTTTGGCGCCATCTGCTATAAATCTGAAATTAAGTTGAGGTTCAATAATTTCAGCAATCTCGCTTTCGCTTTTACCAGCATCTTCTGCATAATGCCTTAGCGTTTCCACATCGGTCATTTCAATAAAAGCAATTCCATTAACTTGCATGCGATGGCCTTTACTGTTTTTAGGAACAAAGAAGCCGTAGTCTTTAAAGGTAACATGGGACTGAAGCTCATCGTTTAAATTTAATTTCATCCAGCATCCTTTTTTGGCACACACGCTTTTTACTTCAGATTGAAATTGAACCTGAACGGTATCCCCAACGGATAAACCTTCATATAATTGAAGCATTTCGCTTTTAGTTTTGGCTTGAAGACTTTCAAAGTTTTTACCAAAGGTTTTATCAGTTTTTATGTCCAATTCCTTTTTTTCTGAAGGTTCTTCAGAATTAACTAAAGAAGAATTTGCTTTCTCATTTTGAGACTCTTTGTTTCCACATGCAAATGCGAAAAACAAGATTGGTAATAAAAGTAGCTTTTTCATAATAATATTAAAATAAATTTGAACTTAATAGTATTAAAGTTAAGAATCTTATTGAATTTCTGATATTTAATTTTAGTACATTTGCAAAAATACTACAAAAATGAATATCACGGATATACCACTAGAAATTACAACGACAAAGTCTTCTAAAATAAATCAAGTAGATTTTGAAAACCTCTCGTTTGGAATGCATAATTCTGATCATATGATGTACTGTGATTATGCAGACGGTAAGTGGCAAACTCCTAAAATTGTTCCTTACGGTCCAATGGAGTTTGAACCTTCTGCCAAAGTTTTTCATTATGGACAAGCGGTTTTTGAAGGTATGAAAGCCTTTAAAGATGATGAGGGTAGGGTTTGGCTATTTAGACCCGATCAAAATTTTGAGCGTATCAATACATCATCCAAAAGACTTGCTATTCCAGAATTTCCTAAAGATATATTCTTTACTTCTCTAAAAAAACTATTGGAGATAGATCAAAATTGGATTAAAAAAGGAGAAGGTAATTCACTTTACATTAGGCCTTTTGTTATCGCTACAGAAAATGGCGTGTCTGCATCGGAGTCTAGTCAATATCGATTTATGATTATTACATGTCCTTCTCAAGCTTATTATAACAAACCGATTAAGGTGATTTTTGCTCAAGAATTTAGCAGAGCAGCAGATGGAGGAGTAGGCTATGCAAAAGCTGCGGGCAATTATGCTGCCCAGTTTTACCCTACCCAACTGGCAAAGGCTAAAGGTCTTGATCAAATTATCTGGACAGATGCAAGCTCTCATGAATATTTAGAGGAAGCCGGTACCATGAATATATTCTTTAGAATAGGGGATAAGTTGCTTACAGCACCTACTAATGACAGAATTTTGGATGGTGTTACTAGAAAAAGCATTATACAACTTGCAAAGGATCACAATATAGATATTACTGTAGACAAAGTTTCTGTAAAAGAAATAGTGAATGCAGCTAAAAATGGTGAGCTAAAAGAAATTTTTGGAACGGGTACAGCTGCTACTGTTGTGAGAATAGAAGGGTTTGAGCACGATGGAGTTTACCATGAACTCCCAAACCTAGAGTCTTCATACGGTAGCTTTTTCAAAACTACATTACAAGATATTCAATATAATAGAGCAGAAGATAAGCATGGGTGGACTATGCAAGCTTTTTAAGTGACCAGAGACTCAAAGTAAGATAAAAAAAGCCCTATGATATTATCATTGGGCTTTTTTTTGAAATTAATCTTCTAAAAATAGCAACGATGCTTACATAAAAACCTTCAATTCCTTTTAGCTCCGTAATTATCTAGTTAAAACCTTACTAAACATGCTTTTAGGAACAAAAAAACCAACTAAATTTAAATCAAAATTTTTATGCGAATTTTAATCACTGGAGCAACGGGTTTGGTTGGAGAATCACTAGTTGATTTGTTTCATGAAAACAATGTAGAGGTAAATTACCTTACTACTTCTAAGAATAAAATTAAAAATAA
>PXBV01000147.1 GCA_003565575.1 Psychroflexus sp.
AGCGTTACGTGTCTAAAGTCAAGCCCTTTGGTTAACATTTGGGTTCCTACCAAAATATCTATTTCCCTATTTTCAAAAGAAGAGATGATTTGATCAAAAGCATGCTTCCCTCGAGTTGTATCCAAATCCATCCGTTTTATCACTTTATCTTCAAATAAAGTCTTGAGTTCAGTTTCAATTTGCTCTGTCCCAAAGCCTTTAGTCGATACATCTGTTGAGCTACAGGCTATACACTTGGTTTGCATTGCCATGTGGTATCCACAATAATGACACCTCAATGTATTGTTATGCTTATGATAAGTAAGACTTACATCACAATTTGGGCACTGTGGTGCATGACCACAGGTATTGCACTCTAGTATTGGAGAATAGCCTCGTCTATTTTGAAAAAGAATGACCTGTTGTCCTTCTTTTAAGGTTTTATCCATTGCTTTTAAAAGCGTTTCAGAAAAATGACCCGTCATTTTCTGTTTTTTGCGTTGTTCTTTCAAGTCTACAAGCTCTATTTTGGGAGGCACCACATTACCATAACGCCTCTTAAGTTGAGCATACGCATATTTTCCGTTTTCTACATTAAAGAAACTTTCTAAACTGGGTGTTGCAGTTCCTAAAAGCGTTTTAGCTTTAAAAAAAGATGCCAAAACTATAGCTGTATCTCTTGCATGATACCGCGGAGCTGGGTCAAATTGCTTGAAACTACTCTCATGGGATTCGTCTATAACGATAAGTCCAAGGTTTTGGAATGGCAAAAATATAGAAGACCTGGCGCCAATTATGATAGTTCCTTTAGTGCCATCCAAAACATGCTTATATACTTCTACCCTTTCGTTTACTGAATATTTGCTGTGATACACAAGGACTTGGTCTCCAAAATAATCCTGTAAACGTTGAATTAGCTGGGTAGTTAAGGCAATCTCTGGAAGTAGATACAGCACTTGCTTGCCTTGCTCAATGATCTTCTCAATCAATTTAATATAGACTTCTGTTTTACCAGATGAAGTAACCCCTTGTAACAAACAAACCGAATGCATTTGAAAGCCTTTTTCAATAGATTCAAGCGCTTGAGCCTGATGTTCATTTAAAGATATACTTGGATTAGACCAACTGGCTTGGTACTCAACTCTATCTTTTTTAATGAAATATTCCTCAAAAATTGATTTATCCACTAACGATTTTAAAACAGCATCAGAAACTTTAGACTTGTCTTTAAAGGCCTTTGCAGAAATAGGTTTTTGGGACTGTGACTTCATACTAAAGTAGCTAAGTAAGGCTGCTTTTTGCTTTTTGGCTCGACTTAAACTTTCTAGAAGTTGGGGTAGCTCTGTTTCAGAGGTGTAAACCTCCGCTAATTTTATATACTTTTGAAGTTTTGGTTTGTACTGTCTGTTTAATTCTTGATTGATAAGAATCAGGTTTTTTTCTGCCATTGCATTGATGATAGGAAATATAGACTTCTTATCTAAAATGAGAATGACTTCTCTTATCTTAAGTAAATTCTGCTTTTGAAGAGCTTGTAATATCAGGTATTCATTATCGTTTAGGCTATCATCTTCATCTATAGATGACTTATCATAATCTGGATGTAATTCTATAACAGTTTCACTTTCAATCAAAAGTGCACTTGGCAAAGCGGACCTTAAGACATCACCTTCAGAACACATGTAATACTTTGCTATCCACTCCCACAGCTGAAGTTGCTTTTGAGTTACCGTTGGGTTTTCGTCCAATAGCTCTTCTACTGGTTTTGCTTCGTAACGAAGTGGTGGCGTTTCATGGATGTGGGCAACTATAGCAGTATATACCTTACGTTTACCAAATGGCACGGCAACACGCATCCCTACTTGAAGGTGTTTACGTTCCTGTTCTGTAATAGAATAAGTAAACCTTTGGTTTAATGGTAATGGGACAACAACATCTATGAAGAAAGGCATAAATCAAAGTTCATCATTAATCTTTTACACGCTTCCACTCTTGAGTCTTGGAAAATACTAATAAAGAGCCTTTTACCTTCAAACGATCTGGATTCTCTTCGTCTAGCCAAACCTCAGCGTCGTAGGTTTTACCGTTTTCTGGATCGGTTATTTCTCCATTGGCATACTTACCTTCATCTTTAGTTAAGTTTTTAATGATCACCATGCCTTCAATTTTTTGGTCTTTCTGTTCATCTTTGCATTCAGTGCAACGCTTATCACGCTCATCGTCTTTGAGTATTCGCGTTACTTTACCAAAAACTTCTCCATTTTCTTCATAAATTTCAACAATAGATTTCTCAATGTCATTATCATCTACAGTTTTCCATTTCCCAAAAATAGACTGTGCAGACACTGAATTTAATCCTAGAAGAATCATAAATAGGCAAAGTTTCATAAACATATTCATATCAAATCAACATTTAAAATTTAGTAAGGCTAATGAGATGAGTTGGAATTTGATTTTTTTTTCAAATTAAAAATCGCTCCATTTAATTCAAAACCCAAAAGCAATATATTTGAATTTAACCAAATATATAACATGAGAATTAAGAGTGCACCAATAGAACCATAAAGTTTGTTATAGGCTCCAAAATTTTCAATATAACCAGAAAATAAATAAGTAGTTAAAATGATAAGAAGAGTGGTAAAAAAAGAACCTATTGAAAAAAAACGGGTTTTACGTCCCTCTTTAGTTCCAAAATAATACAAGATAGAAATACCAAAAACCAAGACCAGTATTAAAATGGCAAACCTCCCGTACTTAGCAAGTAAAACGGTATCTCCAACAACGCCCATGGTTTTAAATTGATTGATAAGATAAGTAAAATAAATGGTGGCAATTACAGCAATAAGTAACAAAATGGAGACAATAAGTGCTACACCAACAGCTACCATGTACTGCCTCACTATAGATCTATTGATTTTTGTATGATAAGAAAATTCAAACCCTGTAAATATTGCATTGACTCCATTTGACATTAAAAAAATAGATAGTAAAAAAACAAAAGATAATAATCCTGCTCTTGGTGTGTTTGCAATATCAAAAAAAATATCTTCAAAAATACCTGTAGTCTGAGGTGGTAGTAGGTCTTCTAGATAATTAAGTAATTCATTTTGAAAATCATCAATAAACCAAACAAAAGGAATTAAATTTAAGATAAAAAGTAAAAATGGAAAAATAGCCATAAAGAAACTAAATGCAATAGAGCCCGCACGTGTTGAAAATGTTCCTTTGATAATACCAACGGTATAAAGGCTTAAAAGGTCATAAAGTGTAAAGCCTTTTAAACCAGGCAGTTTTATTTGATTAAACCAATAAGCAATCCTACTTATTATAGGAATTTTTTTAAGTGTATCGCTTATTTCGGCAGCCATACTAAATAGCTTTTAGACTTAAATCTAGATTATGAACAGAATGAATAAGTGCGCCACTTGAAATAAAATCGACACCACATTCTGCATAGGCTTTGACATTTTCTAGAGTGATACCACCGCTAGACTCTGTAAAGCAATTGCCATGGATAAGATTGACGGCCTTCTTAGTTTCCTCAAAACTAAAATTATCTAAAAGTATTCTATACACTCCTTCATTTTCTAAAATCTCAGTTACTTCTGAAATACTTCTAGCTTCCACCACTATTTTTAAATCTAACTCATTTGCATCGAGGTAGCTCAAGGTTTTTTGTATAGCTTTTGAAATACCACCAGCAAAATCAATATGATTATCTTTAAGCATAATCATATCGTAAAGTGCAAATCTATGATTTTCTCCACCACCTATTTTCACAGCCATTTTCTCTGCTGCTCTAAAGCCAGGAGTTGTTTTTC
>PXBV01000068.1 GCA_003565575.1 Psychroflexus sp.
AATTTGTAGGTCCCATTCATTTTTCAAATGTAAGTTTTGTTCAAGATAAAGTATATGAATTGGACTTTAGACTAGAATCTAACTACTTGTATTTTTTTAAACCTAAGCACCTTAAACAAACTAGTTTCCAATCTTATAAATATCCAAATTTCTTGAGTAATAATAATATCCCTAAATTTTATGATTTAGTTATTACGGAAGAAAAAATTGAAACAATGAGTAAACTGAGTTTACTGAATCAAAAAAAGCATAGTAAGCTTTTTAGCTACCCAAAAAAGACAACTAAAAATAAAGGTACTTTACAAATAGAACGGGAAGGAACTCCAATTAATATAATAATTTCTAATAAGAACAATGAGAAAGAGTTTAGAATATATTCTGGAAAAACAAATAAAATTTATGAATTATCTCCAGGTGATTACAGGCTTATTTTCTTTTACTCTAATGAAACTTACAGCATAGAAAATAATATTAAAATAAAAGCTAATGGAATTAATTACTATAATGCTAAAGGGTTAAAAAAAAGAAGTGCGGATAGTTTTAGTGAAAAAATTTCTGACGTAGTATCAAGCTTTCTAATTCAACAAAATAAGGATAATACTGAAGCATATCGACAAAGAATACAACAAATTTATCAACAAAATGTTGAATATCTTGAAGACGGTAACCTTTTTCGCGGAAAAGTAACTGACTTTAATAATATAGCTCTTCCAGGTGTCAATTTGATAGTTAAAGGAACTTATTACAGTACGCAATCTGATTTTGATGGAAATTTTCAACTTAGCGTCCCAAAAAAATATTCAAAAATTCAAGTTGAATACCTTGGCTTTAAAACCCAAATTGTAGATGTGGATGAATTTCAATTTCAACAGATTTGTTTAGAATCAGACACAAATGAGTTAAATGATATTGTATTATTTGCAAACAATAATATTAGAAAATATGATCAGTTGGTACATTCGGAAACTATAGAAAATAATGAAAAAAACACTAGTTTAATTCATCAACTACAAGGCCATGTTGCAGGCATCTCTATCAAGCAAGCATCAGGAAGTCCAGGTGTTTCAGGAACTACTACATTGAGAGGTAAAAGCTCACTAAATTCTTCAAATCAACCTTTGTACGTAATTAACGGTGTTCCTTACGATAGCGATTCTGTTACTTTAGCAACTGATTTAATCCAAGACATTCAGGTTTTAAAAGACGAATCGGCCATAGGTATTTATGGAAATAGAGGTAAAAATGGTGTAATTATCATTACTACTTCTCAAAATGATTTTCAATTTGAAGTAGTGGTAGAAGAGGATGCTGTACCCGAATTTGCAACCGAAAGCAGTGAAGCCAATAGCATGCGAACAAATTTTAGTGATGAAGCCTTTTGGAAGCCAAATTTAATTACAAACCAAGATGGAAAAGCTAAATTTAGCGTCACTTACCCTGATGATGTTACCCGTTGGGATACGCATTTTTTGGTAGCTACAGAAAAGCAATTTACAGGGCAAACTAAGCAATATGTAAAGTCCTACCGACCTCTTATATCAGAATTAAGCATACCAAAATTTCTTACAGAGGGAGATAGCGTTTTGGGAATTGGTAAGGTTAAAAATTACATAAAAGACAGTATAGCTATTGCAACTCAATTTCATATTAATGAAGCAGTTCAGTTTAGAAAAGAGAAAGAAGTAGCTGATTTTGATGCAGACCTTTTGCCTATTACAGCAACATCTACTGACAGTTTACTCATCAGTTATCAACTTAATCGCTTAGATAACGACTACTTAGATGGTGAAGAGTTGCACATCCCTGTTTTTCCTAAGGGCATGAAAAAAAATGTAGGCAGTTTTGAAAAAATTAATCAAGGTGACACTTTAAATGTGCAATTTCATCCCGATTTTGGTGATGCTGAATTAAGCATCAACGCTAGGCTGAATGAAGTGTTGGAAGAAGAATTAGAAATAGTGATTGGCTATTTGCACAATTGTAATGAACAAATTGCCTCTCGCTTAAAAGCCCAACTTATAAAGCGAAAAATTTATCAAAATCAAAACCGAAATTTTGATGATGATTCTGAAATTAAAAAGTTAATCCGATTGCTCCAAAAAAACCAAAAAAATAACTCATTTTGGGGTTGGTGGGCAAATTCTTCAACCAACTATTGGGCTAGCTTAAATGTATTGAAAGCATTATTGATGGCAGATCAACAAGGTTTTAATGTAAAATGGAATACTCAAGAACTTAAGCAAAAACTGATTCAGGACTTCTATTTAGAAGAAAATGCTTCAAAGAGAATTCAAATGCTTCAGTTAATGAATTTATTAAATGCCGAAATCAATTTTCAGCAGGAAACCAAGACCTTATTGAGAAAAAAAGAGGAGCTATCTCTCGTAGAGCAACTTCAATTGTGGGAAATACATCAGCAACACGGTGGCGAAGTGCCAATTGATCAATTACTGAAATTTCAAAAAGAGGATACTCTAGGCAATTGGTATATGGAATCTGAAAGTAAGTACCATTTTCACCCCTACAAAAACAATGTACAGGCCACAATAATAGCTTTTCGCATATTCAGAGCAATGGATAATCAGCATGAAGCCGTAGAAAAATTCAGGGATTATTTAATTCTGCAACGAAGTTTTGGTGGCTATGCTAACACATTTGAATCCATTCAGCTGGTAGAAGCGCTTTCAGAGGAAACTAAAAACGCAGGAAACAAAGAAGCCAATTACAAAATACGGGTAAATGATAGCTCTTGGGAATCTCATACGGTAAATTCATTTTCAGCAACCTACCAAGCATCAGAGCAAGTTCAAATTACAAATAAATCTACTCAACCTTTATATATCAATTATGGTCAAAATTATATGGAGGCTGAACCAGAAAAAAACGAAGAACTTTTCAAGGTAAAATCATACTTTGAAAATGAATATGGTGACGAAATTAAAGCATCAGAAATTCATGTTGGCGAACCCGTTCAATTAAAAGTGCTATTAACTCCCCAACAAAAAGCAGAATATGTGATGATAGAAATTCCTATTCCTTCTGGTTTCGGCTACCATAATAAAAAGCAATTTCCTAAAGAAGCTCATCGTTCTTATGCCAAAGATAAAGCCTATATTTTTATGGAAAAATTAGATGCTAAAGAATATGTTTTTGAAGTTGAATTAATGCCAAGGTTTCAAGGCAGTTACAATCTAAACCCTACCAAAGTAATGCTCATGTATTTTGAACACCAACATGGAAATAACGAAACTAAACAAATTCAAGTTGGGGAATAATTCAATACAAAAACCCAAAAATCCAAAGTGGAATTTTATTTCCAAATCCCGTTTCTATAAAATCTGAAGCGATATAGCAATGCTGTGACTTTCCAATTTGTTGATAGGTTTTGTTTTTACCTCCTATTTCAAAAAGATAGTTTTTATTAACTACAAAATCTCCTTTTTTTGGATAGCTAACATTTGCCATAAAACTAACTTGGTTAAAGAAGAAAGTTTCTCTTTCATTACCAATATTGGTTTCTCCAAAACTTAATGCGTGCTTATAATTGGTGTTGTTCAAAAAGATTTTATCTGGTTTTTCCAATTGTTTGTTCCCGATTGCATTAGCATGAAGTAGTGCTATTAACTGCGCTTGTTCCAATAAATACAAATATTTCAATAAAGTTCTATGATCGGTTACGCCTATCAGTTCAGCTAAATTCTTCATATTTGGCACATACGGAACGGTAGTGCTTATGGCACCGAGCAATCGTTTTAATTGTTCTTTAGCTTTTATAGAGATAGGAGCTAAGTAAG
>PXBV01000292.1 GCA_003565575.1 Psychroflexus sp.
AATAACTAAGATACTTAGTTGATAAATAGTTTTAGTCAACAATAAGGAGTACTTAGAGTTGTTCACTTGTTTTTCCAAATCTTCTTTCTCTTTTTTGGTATTCGTAAATTGCTTCAAAAAGATTTTCTTTTTTGAAATCTGGCCACAAAATATCTGTAAAATATAATTCCGCATAAGCCATCTGCCATAATAAAAAATTACTGATTCGTTTTTCTCCACTAGTTCGAATCATTACATCTACATCTGGTAAATTTCGGGTGTAAAGATGCTCATTTATTGTAGATTCATCAATAGCTTTAGAATCAATTATATTGTTTTTTACCTTTTCACTAATTTGCTGTATTGCTTGTGTAAGCTCTTCTCTTGATCCATAGCTTAAGGCAAGTGTAAGTGTCATGTGGCTATTGTGAGAAGTCTTTTCAATAACTTCTTTAAGCTCCTTTTTAGCCTTGCTGGGAAGACTTTCAATACAGCCAATGGCTTGAAGCTTTATTTTGTTGTCTTGCAAGGTTTTAATTTCTTCCTTTAAAGAGGAAACGAGAAGCTTCATCAGGGTTTGAACCTCTAGTTTTGGTCTATTCCAATTTTCTGTTGAAAATGCATAAAGCGTTAAGTTCTTTACTCCTAATTCGGCACAGCCTTCAACGCTTTCTCTTACAGCTTTTGTTCCTTTTTCATGGCCACGAATGCGCATTAAGCCTTGTTTTTTTGCCCAGCGACCATTACCGTCCATAATAATGGCTATGTGCTCTGGTAATTTCTCAACTATTATTTTTGATTTAAACTCCATTTATTAAAAATTGCAGTAACACGGTTTTCGTCCAAATGTATACGTTAGTGTTACTCCTGTAAAAATGTACCAATCATTCATATTCGAATTGCCAAAGGTAGGATAATTTGTTTGACTGTTGTTTTCTTCTGGGGCACTTCCGTCTAAATTATCTGTAAATGTATACCTTGCACCAAATTCTGCCGCTAAAATCCAATGCCTGCTTAAGGTGCCTTTTACTCCTACAACTAGAGGAATAGCAAAATTTGATATGGAATTCCCTTCTACGAGCTCATCCTCTTCAACAAAAAATTCATTAGTAAAGAAATAAGTTGGTCCTGTATATATGTAAGGGGTAAATAAGGGACGTTTGAGCTGATGCAAATCCCATTCAAAAAAGTTGAATTCTATACCAGCGGAGATTTCTGTAATTGTGGTTTTAAAACTTAAATCTCTATGTATTCGTCTAGGCTCATCAGATAAAAAATCATTACCAAAGGTCTGCAATCTCATTGCAGAAGCCCGAAAGGCATATCTTGGACTTCTATTCCATTTGGCTAGAACTCCGTAGGAAGTTTTATCTTTTTTGATGTAATCTTCAGGTTTCAAAAAAGAAGTAGACCCTACGTCACCTACAAAGTTAGTAGCTCCAAACATAACTCCTACTTCATAAGTTTGAGAAGTTAGGTTAAGAATTCCAAAACATATAAAGATGCCAGTAAGTATGTACTTCATAGAATATCAAAAGTTTGCAAATATATAAATATTGATTTCAAGGATTTGTAAATTCAAAGATTTGTTTCCTTAAAACAAGATTTGTGAAAATTTATTGTTTTAATTACGTTTATCTTGCCCCCATAAAAGTTTTTTCCTTAAGGTCTTGATAAAACTATCATTGTGAAGCCAAATTAAGTTGATTTTGAAGTCTGCTTTTTTGATTCTTACAATAGTATCTTTATTTAAGCTAGATAACCTAGAATCCAAAGAGATTGAATATTGCTTTTCTCGACCTGAAATTTTTAGCTTAATTTCCAAATGATCTGGAATCACTAGAGGTCTCGCGTTTAAATTATGAGGTGCAATTGGAGTAATGATAAAGCTTTTGGTTTGAGGCGTAACAATAGGTCCTCCACAGCTTAAAGAATATCCCGTGGAGCCAGTAGGTGTAGAAATGATAATACCATCAGACCAGTAAGAGTTCAAAAATTCATCATCCAGCCAGGTCTCAATCGTAATCATAGAAGTAGTTTCTTTTCTGCTAATGGCTATATCGTTTAGTGCAAAACAAAAGTCTCCCAATTCAGCTTTGTTGGGGTCTGTTTTTACTTCTAGTAGAGCCCGTTCTGAAACCTTGTAGCGTCCTTCTAAAATGTCTTCAATGCTTTTTTTAATTTCGTCTCTATGAACAGTTGCTAAAAACCCTAATCTGCCGGTATTTATACCAATGATAGGAATATTAAGGTTTTTTACAAATTTTGCTGCAGACAATATAGTTCCATCTCCACCAATGGTAAAAAATAAATCAAACGATTCATCCAAAACGCTGAATGTTGATAGAGCTCTTAAATCCTTAATTGATTTTTCTCCTTGGAGTAACTCATGATAGCCTTCCTCTATAACCGCTTCTATAGCATTAGCTTTTAAAACATCCAAAAGCTGAATTAAATACCTTTCGGTTTCTGGATAAAAGGATTGTCCAAAAATGGCGACACGTTGTACCATAAGCGTTTAAATATCTAAGTATTTATTGAGGTAGTTGGAATGCTCTTTTAAATCTTCCGCAAATAAATCATCTGGATGCTCACTCACAATTTGGTAGTCGTAACGCCTAAAGGTTTGTAGAATCTCATTTAAACCTTGGCGCTCTACCTTTACCGTAACTTCTACTGTTTCTTGAGATAAGTCGTTTACATACATGCCAGAAACTCTTGCGTTCAATGTCTCTATAAGTTGAGCCACCTCACTAAAAGAAAACTTGGTTCGTTCTTTTTTTAAAATCATCACTTCACCTTCATTGGCCACAAACGGAGTTTCACCAAATAAATCTAAAACATGCTCCAGATTCATAACCCCAACAAAATTTTTGTGTTCATCCAAGATTGGAAGCATATTGGTTTGATGATTGGCAAATTCATGAATTAAATCCAGATTAGTTTTATGGATTTCCACATAAAACACCTCAAGCAAGTACTTATATTCTGTGAGTTTTTTTTCAGAATTCAACTCCAAAATATCATCCAAATGTATACTGCCTTTAAAATTTCCATTTTTAAACACTGGGAGATGATTAAACTTAGAAGCCTTAAAAGCCGCTTTAACATCGGATATGGAATCAGAAATCTCGATGGTTTGTAAACTTTGGTCTATGTAGTTTTGCCAAATCATAAATCATATTCTTTGTTGCAAAATACACAAAATAGAAGCAAAGTCTCACTTATCATTGTATTTTTGTTGAAAAACTAACAATGATACGACTAAGTGTTAATATCAATAAAATTGCTACTCTTAGAAACGCAAGAGGAGGAAATACTCCCAATGTTGTTGAAGCTGCAAAACGTTTAGAATCTTTTGGGGCGCAAGGCATCACCGTCCACCCAAGACCAGATGAGCGCCACATTCGCTATGCAGATGTGAGAGACCTCACTCAGGTAGTCTCAACAGAGTTTAATATTGAAGGTAATCCAAACCAGAAATTTATAGATTTAGTTCTAGAAGCAAAACCTGCGCAAGTCACCTTAGTGCCAGATGCTGAGGATGCGTTAACGTCCAATGCAGGTTGGGACACCATCAAACACAAAACATTTTTACAAAACGTAATTGCTGAATTTAAAGCCAACGGGATAAGAACCTCCATTTTTGTAGATCCCAACATAAAAATGATTGAAGGTGCTGCTGAGGTGAGAACAGATAGAATTGAATTGTATACAGAATCTTATGCCATAGGCTATACCGAAGATAAAGCGAAAGCAATTCAGCCTTACTTAGAGTGTGCTCTCAAAGCCCAAGAATTAGGCTTGGGCAT
>PXBV01000143.1 GCA_003565575.1 Psychroflexus sp.
GATCTCCAAAAGGTAATGATAGAGACCAAGTAAAAGCTATTGCCAATGGCGAAGGTGATTTAGCTATCGTAAACACTTATTATATTGGAAAGCTACTAGATTCTGAAGACAAAAATGAAGTTGAAGCAGGTGAAAGCGTAGGTATATTTTTTCCAAATCAAGATTCATCTGGAACACACATTAATGTGAGCGGTATAGGGATTGCAAAATACTCACCAAATAAAGATAACGCCTTAAAATTTGTTGAATTCCTCATTAAAGAGGAAGCCCAAGCCATCTTTGCTGGATCCAATTTTGAATATCCTGTTAATTCTAAGGTTGAACCAGCACAGATATTAAAATCATGGGGAACATTTAAAGAAGATAATTTATCTTTGAATGAACTTGGAAAAAACAACAAAGAAGCTGTCATTATTTTTGATAAAGTTGGCTGGAAATAACAAATAATTGAAGCTAAAAACAAAATTTTTTAAACTCAAAAGAGACCTCAACCGATGGTCTCTTTTGTTGTTAATAATTATAGGGGCAGTTTCTGTGCCAATCATTACTATCGGTCTTAAGTTATTTGCTGGACCCGGGGAGAGCTGGAAGCATATTGCAGAATATGTTTTGTATGACTATCTAAAAAACTCACTCTTACTAGCGGTATTTTGCTCTGCTCTTGTTTTACTCTTTGGTGTATCAACCGCTTGGATCGTTTCAAGGTTTGAATTTCCTTTTCGGAAACAATTAGAGTGGCTTCTTATTTTACCTTTATCCGTTCCTGGTTACATTATGGCCTATGCTTATGCTGGACTATTTGGGTATTCTGGCTTGTTTTCAAATCTAGCAGGATTTGTTGGAGTTAGTAATTTCAGTATTGACTTGATGAATATCTATGGGCTTTCATTAGTCTTGAGCATCTCTTTGTTTCCTTACGTCTATGTGAGTAGTAGAACGTTTTTTCTAGCTCAAGCCACCAATCTCTTAGAAGCCTCTAGAATGCTAGGCATAAATGAATTCAAATCTTTTTTTAAACTTATCCTCCCATTGGCAAGACCAGCTGTTATTGCTGGGCTGGTATTGGTTCTTATGGAAGTTTTGAACGACTATGGAGCTGCAAGCTATTATGGTGTAAGTACATTTACAACAGGAATTTTTAGATCGTGGTTTTCTCTTGGGGAACCAGAAACTGCTATTTACCTTTCTGCTATATTATTACTAATTGTATTTGGTCTCATTTTTTTTGAAAAATGGCAGAGAAGGCATTTGAGTTTTACTTCTGCAAAAAGTTCTAAACAGAATTATAACTCCAGACTTAAGCCAAGCTTAAAAAAACAATTAGCGTTAAGCTTTATTTGCTTCATACCTGTATTTTTAGGTTTTGTTTTACCTGTCATACAACTTGTAATCTGGGCTAAGCAAACCTTTGCTAAGGTATGGAATAACGATTTCATTGCTATAAGCATAGAGAGTTTTGGAATTGCTTTTATCACAGCTTTCATAACCGTACTTGTAGCATTACTACTCTTGTTTTTTACCAAATGGAATAAAATTGAATTTCTGAAAAGCAGTTCAAAAGTTGCGGTTTTGGGCTATGCTATTCCAGGAATCATTATTGCAATAGGTGTATTAGTCCCCAGTCTCTACCTCGACAAATGGTTAATTCAAAAAAACATCACCAGTAAATTAATTCTAAACGCAACCCTTATTGCTCTGGTATATGCTTATGTTGTTAGGTTTTTAGCTGTTGCGTATCAACCCTTAGAATCTTCGAGTTTGAAAATTGACAGAAGCCTATCTGATTCCTCCAAAGTTTTAGGAAAAGGTAATTTCAAAACCTTCTTCAAAATAGAATTCCCACTGATTAGAGCAGGACTTTTAAGTGCTTTTATCTTAGTGTTTATTGACATCTTAAAAGAATTGCCCCTCACATTAATCATGAAACCTTATGACGTGAACACCTTAGCCGTAAAAGCTTTTGAATATGCTAGTGATGAAATGGTGAGTTCTGCAGCATTACCATCACTTCTCATAATATTAACGGCTTTGATTCCCGCAATTTTTTTAAATAAGTTACTTTTGAAAAATGCAAGCAACACTTAATATCTCGAATTTATCAAAATCCTACGACCAAGGTAAGGTGAAAGCCTTAGAAAATATTTCTTTTCATGTAAGAAAAGGAGATATCTGTGCAGTGGTAGGAGAAAGTGGAAGTGGCAAAACCACACTTATACGCCTTATTGCTGGTTTAGAAGAACTAGATACGGGAGAAATTTTCATTGAAGATAACCTAGTAGCTTCTATCAAAAAAAATACAGCTCCAGAAAAGCGGGATGTAGGGATGGTTTTTCAAGAATATGCTTTATTCCCTCATCTCACAGTTTTAGAAAATGTGGTCTACGGCATCAAAAAGTCAACTTCTAAAAAAAATATCGCAATTGAAACACTCAATTTAGTGGGGCTTAAAGGTTATGAAAAAAGATACCCTCATGAGCTATCTGGAGGTCAGCAGCAACGAGTGGCATTAGCAAGAGCTTTGGCTCCTAAGCCATCTGTTTTAATTCTGGATGAACCTTTTAGTAACTTAGATGCCATGATGAGATATCATTTAAGAAATGAAGTCTTTAACATCATTAAGAAAACAGGAGTTACTGCCATTTTTGTAACTCACGATACGCAAGACGCTCTAGCTGTTGCGGATGAGATTCTAATTCTTCAGCATGGAAAACTTGTACAAAAAGACGAAGCTTCAGCATTATACAAAAAACCACAATCCATCTACGTAGCTTCCTTATTTGGCAACACCGTTCAACTTAATAAAGGATTACAAACTGCTTTTAAATGTCCACTAAAAGAAAATTGCTGCCACGCCATTCGGAATGAAAGCTTAACTGTAAACCAAGATTGTGACTATGTGTCTGAAGCCGAAATTTTGAAAAGAACATTTCTAGGCACCCATTCTCAGTTGCTTTTAAAGCTAGATAACGGAGAACACCTTACCGTGGTTACTAGCGAACCCGTTCTTGGAAAAACCATCAAGATTGGCTTTAATTCTAATGACCTTTTAGCATTTGACGAATGATATACACTTGGGTAGTATCGAGATTTTTTAACGCAAATTTGAAAAACACTACAAATTGAAATCAATACTCCTTGCCCTTGCCACAGGTCTTTTGCTAGGCTTAAGTTGGCCTAGTTATGGAATTAGTTTCTTAAGCTTTTTTGCCTTTGTCCCTTTATTGATAGCTGAATTTAACCTAAGGCTTTCTTCCGCAAAACAAAAAGGTTTAAAAGCTTTTGCGCTAGCGTATTTAAGCTTCCTGACTTGGAATACCATCACAACGTACTGGCTCTACTTCTCTACACCACTAGGAGGAATATTTGCAATAATTGCCAACTCCTTATTGATGAGTTTGGTTTTTTTAACCTACCATATTGTTGCTAAAAAGGTAGGTTTCACAGCAGCGTCTTCATTCTTTGTAGCGCTTTGGCTTAGTTTTGAAAAAATGCACCTAGGCTGGGAATTTTCTTGGCCTTGGTTAAACTTAGGCAATGTATTTGCCAATGACATATACGTTATCCAATGGTACGAGTACACTGGCACATTTGGTGGGAGTCTTTGGGTTTTAATTGCCAATTTGATTGTATTTAAAGGTGTTTTACTTTATCAACAACACAAAGACTTTGCTGTTGTAAAAAGAACTGCTTTAAAATGTATCTTGATCATTGGTTTACCAATTGGCTTAAGTCTTTTAATAAAACCTGAAGTAAATTCAGAATACAGCATTGAGACCTTAAGTTTACAGCC
>PXBV01000327.1 GCA_003565575.1 Psychroflexus sp.
CGTTACCTGCAAGCTTAAAGAACGATACAAATATGAAACAAATAAAGGAAGACAACAGATTACTTGCATCTCTAGCAGTTTTTAGAGAACTATATAATGCTGAAAAGGACGTATATGGAATAATTTCTGTTTTTCTTTCTGACTTAATTAAAATTGAAAACTTATATAGTTTCAGTTTAAGTGAAATAACAAATAAACTTAATAGCACATTTGAATTTGAAATACCTGATGCAGTAGTTAAAACTGCACTTGGTAGACTAACATTTTTAACTAAGGAACAAGGCTCATATATTGTTAGTGATTTATCAAATATTGATACAGAATCTTTTGACGAAAAGAAACTATCTATCGAATCTAATAATGAAAGCATCATTGGAAGCCTTTTTAGATTTATAGAAAAAGACAAAAAGGTTTCTCTAACAGAGAAAGATAAAGAAAAGATTTCTCATTCATTTTGTTGTTTCTTACTTGATGTAAACAATGGTGATGAATATGTAGAATATGTTACATCTTTCATACTGAGCAATGAATCGGATAGTGCTTTTAAAAATCAATTAAACTTAATAAGAGAAGGAGTTATTTTATATAGCGGTATAAAATACAACAATAATCTTAACGACCTTGGAACTTGGAGAACCGAACTAACTATTTTTATTGACACAGAAATTTTATTCCACTTAGCAGGGTTTAATGGTGAATTATATCAAAATTTAGCACAGGACTTTATAAATTATGTAAGAGAAATTAATCAAAAAGCACAAAAAAAGCTAATAAAATTAAAATACTTTGAAGAAGTTAAAAACGATATTGAAGGCTTCTTCAAAAAAGCAAGACATTTGGTAGAAGGGAACGAAAAACCTTATCCAAACGTAACAGCTATGGTTTCTATAGTTAACGGATGCAAGTCAGCAGCCGATATTTTAGAAAAGAAATCTGACTTCTACACACTTTTAAAGTCATATAATATTGAGGAAGATACTTTTAAAGACTATTTTAATCCAGTTAATCACCAATACAATATTATAAGTCAAGAAATAATTGAAAAAGTAAGTCAAGAAATAGATAAGGATGCAGAGCCATTTTTAAAATTCTTAAACTATATCTCAATTCATAGACGAGAAGCAAATTCGAACAATTTTGAAAATATAGGATACTTGCTTTTGACAGGCAATTCGACAACATTAAAGGTTGCTTGGAATGAATTAATGAAAGAAGAGGGTTTTGTTCCAATGGCCACTCACCTTAGTTTTCTCACAAACAAATTTTGGTTCAAGCTCAATAAAGGCTTTGGAAAAACTTCCCTTCCCAAATCTTTTGACATTATTACAAAATCTCAAATAATACTTTCAAAAGTTTTAAATGATAGTGTAGGGGTTAAATATGAAGAATTACAAGAAGAATTCAAAAATGGAAAACTGTCAGAAGAACAAGCAAAAGCAAGAATTGTCGACCTTCGTAATCAGGTCAGAAAACCAGAGGAAATTAAAAATGACATAGTTAGTGACGTTCTAAGTGTCATTACTGAAGATAGCTTAAAGAAATTCATAGAAGAACAAAGTCATTTTAAAATTAAAGCAGAAAAACAAAAAGAAGACAATATTAAATTGCTTGAAGAATTAGAAGGAAAAAAAGATGTTGAGAAAGAATTGCTAACAACTAAAGAAGATTTACTTCAAGAAAAATTGAATCTAAAGGAAATCCTAGAAAGACAAAAAAGTCCACTTGATAGAAAAGCTGAAAAATCTTATAAAAAGTTGAAATCGATTATCGGTGCCACAATAATTGGATACTATATTTTATTAGTTGTAGCAATTTTTTATTTGACGTGGCACGTAATGGAGCAATACACTTTTATTTTAAGCATTATTCCAATATTATTTTCTGTCTTGTACTTGTTAATTAAAGAGCAGACAATTAACCCATTAAAGTACTTGAGAATTCAACAAGAGAACTACTTAGCAAAGACTTATAAGGAGTTTGATTTTGACAACGAAAAACTAAAAAACAACGAAGAAGAAATTAGCAAATTAAAAGCTGAAATAGCCGAAATTAAAAAAGCCAGCAGGTAATCGAGTAGGCGGCTCCGCCGCTAAATAGCGACGGAGTGCGCCTCTCACAATTTATCACGTCTTCAGCGTGACCACCGTATCCCGCAAAGCGGGACAGGCTGTACGGGTCACGTATACGGCGGTTCGTCAACTTGACCTAATTTGCTGGTAATAATTCAGCATTGAGATGTAACCCCTTGATTTCAATCGCGCCACGGTTATAGTAGAACCCAGAATTGGGCTCTGTGCAACGCGCCACCCACCCTTCCTTCCAGCCCACCCGTTCCGGTTCATTCGTTTCGATGCCACGTATGGGCATCGACCTTGCAGGACCACTCATTCAATCCATGCATACGCATGGTCGTGGTCTACGCCTAAACGTATGAGGTTTTTCCTCTTCCGTTCGGGCTTCTTCCAATGGTGCCAGATACAATACCGCAAGCGGTTGCGTATCCATCCGTCAAGCGTTTTAAGCTTGCCGTGGATGGAGGCGAGTTTGAAGTAATTAAGCCAGCCTCGTATCAACCAGTTGAGCTGTTGGATCCGTTCATCAAAGGTCATCGGTATCGTTTTGCGGGTAATGGCTTTCAGCTCAGCTTTCAGCTTTTCCCATTTCGATTTACTGACAACCAGTTGATATTTGCCTCGTTCGCCTTTCTTGTAACTCGATACAAATCCGTATCCGAGTAGCTCAAATGTTAACGGGCGCCGAATCCCACTTTTCTCTCGATTGATGGGCAGATGCAAACGGTCTTTCAAAAATTGATAGATGTTATTACCTGCTCGGCGGGCGGCTTTCTTACTTCGCACGTAGATACTAAAATCGTCTGCATAACGTACGTAGCGCAATCCGCGCCTTTCCAGTTCTTTATCCAGCTCATGGAGTAGGATGTTGGAGAGTAGTGGACTAAGAGGTGCTCCTTGCGGCACACCTTTACGCCTTTTGTGCAGTTTGCCTTCGATTTGTATCGGTGCACGAATAAATCTTCGCAATAGCTGCATCGTTTGCTGGCATTTCACCTTTTTATACACCAGATCCAAGAGTATCGCATGTTCTACTTCATCGAAGAATGACTTCAAGTCAATGTCAACCACGTGTTGATACCCTTCATTGATGTACGTTTGGGCTTGTTGCACCGCTTGATTTGCCCTCCCATCCGCTTCGCGGTTCTCTCACTTGAAGATCCCCCGGATCTTCACCCTGCGGGATCGCTCGTTCATGACCAGGGCGAAACCCGTAGCTAAACGGTCGGAAATCTGGCTCAAACAAAGGCTCCAGCACTTGTAAAAGTGCTTGTTGTACCATGCGGTCGGCTACGGTTGGAACACCTAGAAGGCGTGTCTTTCCGTTGCTTTTCGGGATGGTGATGCCTTTGATGGGCTTTGTTTGATAAATACCCGACCGGATCTCATCTAAAAGAGTAGCACCACACGCTTGCAGATGTGCGCGAAGGTCACATACTTGTAACCCATCTACACCTCCTGCTCCTTTGTTTGCTACCACCTTTTTGTAGGCGAGATTCAGGTTCTTTCTTTCTAAAATTTGTTCAATCATACAAATTTCTCTCATTAGGCGTCCTCGCTTAGTGAAAGGCTATTACAATGTGCGGCGGTCAAACCTTAGTACATTGTAACTCCTCACTCCATTTGAGGACTGATTAACGTTCAGTCCTTCCCTATGGTCAACTCCATAAGTACTTTGACCTCGGCTGACTTCTCCCAAGAGTTTCCTCTCA
>PXBV01000242.1 GCA_003565575.1 Psychroflexus sp.
TTCCATTTCTGGTATTTCTTAGCATTGCCAATGTACCCCGCTTAGCAAGTAAAAAACAATATGGCTGGGCTTTTATATTTACCAGCCTGACGATTGCCTTACTCCTTGTTATTGTTGCTTTTGAATTATACCCACGATTGTTACTGTCCAATTCTGATATTGAAAACAGTATCACCATCTACAATGCTGCTGCATCCACCAAAACCCTTAAAATCATGATGGGCTTTGTGGCTGTAGGAGGACCTTTGGTTTTACTTTATAGCTATTTTGTATACAAGACATTTTGGGGTAAGGTCAATACAGATTCTGAAGGCTATTAAGCTTTTCAGAAAATACCTGAATTTTAAGTCTTAAATAATAAAACGTAACCCTTGTTACTGTATTGAGTCTCAAAATTCAAGAATTTTGCCAATCATTTAAGTTGAATTATGCGCTTGTACGTTTTCATATTTGCTTTTATTATATTCAATAACTTAACCACGGGTTACGCCCAAACACAAGGAAACTCAAAAGCTTCCAATCTTAGTGAAGCACTTACTCAGGGTACTACGCATGGTGAGATAAGAAACTTCTTTATGAGTACCATCAATAGAGAAGAACTTAAAGATTACTATACCAACGCTCTAGGTTTTTCTTTAAAATACGAAACTAAACCCCTTCACGGATTCTCTATGGGAGGACACTTCAGGTCAGTGTTTAGAACCTTTGGTTCTAAACTATCTCAGGAAGATAATCAACTCGGCACAACTGCAAAGTGGGAGTACGAGCTTTATGATCTCCTTAACCGAGGACAATACAGAGACATCAATAAACTTCAAGAACTTTACTTGAAATACCAGTTTAACCAATCCTATATTAGCTTAGGTCGATTAGAAACCGAGTATACCCCTTTACTAAATGATAGCGATGGCCGCATGGGACCGTTTGCACATCAAGGCTTGTGGGCGCATCACCAGCTTAATTCAAATTCCACTTTAGATTTAGGATTTATCAATCGAGTCTCTCCACGCTCGGTTACGGATTGGTTTTCTGTCAACCAGAGTATAGGCTTGTTTTTCAACGGATTTTTAGCTAATGGCGAAGAAGCCAACTATAATCAAACCACCAATTCCAAAGGCATCGGCATTGCCAAGTATGCCTATAGCAAGACCAATTGGAACGTTGTATTCTATGATATTTACATTCATCAATTACTCAACACCATTTGGCTGGAAGCAGACTATACCTATAACAATTGGAATTTAGGCGCACAGTACGTTTATCAACAAGGCGCAGACTTTCAGCGCCAATTGCCTTTAGCCCATCAGTATATTCGAGATGATGAAAATGGACAAGTCTTGAGTATTCAGCTGGCATGGAAAACCACAGATTGGCAATTCAGTTTCGCCTACACCAAACTATTTGATACCGGCAGACTATTATTCCCCAAAGAATTTGGTCGCGATCGGTTTTACACCTCCATACCTCGTTCCAGAATGGAAGGCCTCGGAGATGCCGATGTTTTTGTATTAAAAACCCAGCGCTTTTTTCCACAAACAGGACTGGATGTGCTGCTAGAATTGCAATCCATTCAAGGTCCAAGCCTCAACGACTTTAAGTTCAATAAATACAACATAGACGAAACTTATCAGGCCAATGCCATTGTCAATTACGACGCCACCCAGCTTCTCAAAGGTCTTAGTTTTGAAGGTTTACTCGTTTACCGCTACAATAAAAACGACACCACAGACGAAGTGATTTTCAACAAAAGCAACTTTCTGCAGTTGAATTTTATGACCTACTTTAGGTTTTAGGAGCCATTTCCCGCTATCCATTACAAGTCCTCAGTCCTCAGCTAGCAAAGCCCAAAGGCTCAAAAGAGCTTCCGTTGGTCGCTTTTTGGCGCCTTGGTTTTGCAAAGCTAAGGCCTTGCGGTCTTTCCATTGCTATCGGGGCTAAGGTAAAACCACTCCCTCCCAATGCTTATCAGCATATAAAGTAGAGGAGCTAAATTCACACCGCTATTCATCCTTAGTTAAGTGCAACTAGACGTTTATCTTCTACCAGTACTATTTTTAATCATCACGAACCAGCAACTTCGAGGCAAGAATATCATATATTTTATGATTTCATAATTATTGGGATAGAAATCTAAATTTATAAGCACAAGTAAAAATTAAACCTGCGAAGTAGAAAACTTATACAAATCAAGCTTTGATGCTTCTTCTTCATTGAGTTTATAGAATATCGAAATGTACTAGTTGAAGTACCTCAAGATTTTTTTCTAAAGCCTATTAGTTTACAACACCTTCAATCCTTAATACAACGTACAGAATGCCCCCCAGTTTTAGATTCTATTGTGCGTCTTACACCTCCATGATTTTCTTCCAAGTCACGTCTAACGGCTGAATCAGAATCTGTTTCAGTAGAAGACCATATCCGAGTCCAACTACCAGTAGCGAAGCTGCCAAACAGAAAACGACTTCCCAATAACAGACCACTAAACCCAGCAGAGTTATTACCATTTAAAGTTTCGCTAGAAAGTTTTGAGCCTACTTCTCCAGAGCTCCTGACTCCAATATTTGCTTGTTGAGCTACATCCATACCTAAACTATTTTCTAGATACATCCATTCGCAATCTGAAGGGATATGCCAGCCTGTTGGGCAAACCCCTTGAGTGCGCTCTTCGGTAGAACCATTCATTGCCGCACTAAATTGATAAAGAAGCCCTTCCCCTGTTATAGTTTCTGATGTGGCCCATCCCTCAGAACCATTAGTTACAGAAGTATTACGGTATCCCCAAGAGCCAATGTCGCCGGGGTCTTCATTCAGCCAAACATTACATCCTGTATTCATAGGGTCTGCACATGGTGCCGTTGGTTCAACAATAGAGTTCCGCCTAAACCAGCATTGTCCATTTATTTCAACCAAAGCCCTAACATTTCCACCAGAGACAGACCCTGCCGCTTCGCTCCAGTCATATTCTATGCCGTCTGGTGTAGTTGGGTCATCATTTAAAGTCGCTCCAGCTACAGCTAAGCACGGAGTTACCGAAATAGTAGCGTTTTCACACGTAGTATTGTCCTCAAAACCGTTATCAAACTCACTTCCTTGCTTAGTGGGCACAAATGTAGTTCGGTCACATGCATTAAACCATCCAATACCATTGTAGAATTGTACGCAATTTTCCTCGGTGTTAAAAATGGTCAATCCTACGGCTGGGTCGTTGATAGCTTGTCTTTCTTGGGTAGTCATACGCGGTGGCAGAAAACCCTTGTCGTTACTTTCAAGTTGCAGTACTGTAGATTCATCAGGATTTTCAATTCCAATACCAACTTGCGCAAAGGAAGTAATATGGTAGAATAAAACAACAATCGATATGATTAGTTTTTTCATAATTAAATTTTAATAGAAGTTAGTATAAACAAATTTATTAAAAAACTTAGAGATATCTTCTGTCATTCTAATCCGATTATCATCAGAAGAGAAATCTTTTCATAAAACAGGAGAGATTCTTCAATCGTAAAAAATACTTTTTCAGAAAGAAAGCAGAGAAAAGATTCTTCATTTCACTGTGTTATGTTCCACGCTAGAGGCGGGCAGGCAGAATAACAGCCGCTGTAAAACTCATTTGAGAATTAATGCCATGGCTAGTAAGAAGATTTGTAGAGATATATTAGTTTTGCGACTTCAAAACAAGCAAATTAGCTATGGCGTACAATTTTAAAGCAATAGAGCAAAAATGGCAGAAACGTTGGGCAGAAGAGCAAACCTTCCGCGCTCTCCAA
>PXBV01000228.1 GCA_003565575.1 Psychroflexus sp.
AGAGAAAAGATTTTATCTGACTTAATGGAAAAAGCTACCCCGAGCGATACGGGTATAGCTTTTATTAAAAACGAAATTAAAACGCTGTTTTAGTACCTGTTATTGAAAAATGTTTTTTCCCTTACTGTAAAATCGTTTACCAAATCCAATAAAGCTTCCCGATGCTTTTCTGAAGTCATTAATGTATCTAATAACTCCCTACAAAACTTTTGAAATTGCCATACCGGATGAAAAACACCTTGCATTAAATCTTTATAATTTGAGACTTCAAACGTATCTAATTGATACAAGTACCCAAACGCATGCTGTCTTACTTGGTATGGATAACCAGATTTGGTATGCTGACTTAATTCTTGAAAGGTCTTACTTTTATTCACAGTTTCATAGTCTGGCGTAGCTAAGCTTAGGGTTAACCACAGCAACTTCACGTTTTTATCTTTGAAGCCTTCAATGTTTTTGGTGGAGTCAAGGTATTTATGTCTATCTTCTGGAAAAGAAACCCATAAATGAAATAATGCTTTTTCAATAGTTAAGTAAGATTCATCTTTGAGTAAGCTTTCGTAGTCTTTTTTTAACTTAACAGGAATTTCAGTTAAAGAATTCGCTATTGCTTGTCTAACCAATAAATTATTGGTTTCAAATGCCTTTTTATAAAGAGGTAGTGTTAACTCAATGTCTTCGCCGTCGAGTTGATAAACTGCTTCCTGACCAAGATAATCATTTACTGGAAAATCTAAAGAAGTTGACAAAAGCTCTTCTTTTAAGACCAGCCTTGTTTCTCTGAAGGCTGCCAACTTCATATAATCTTGAATGAATTCATTTTTCTTTAAGAATTCAAGAGCTTCTCTAGATTGAAAGGCTTTTTGATAAAGCCACCTCTCTTTATAAGCATCAAGACTTTGACCATGAACCGCCTCAACTTCGTTAATAAAATCATCGGTAGTCACGTTTTGAAAAGCATAAGTAGTTAAGTAATTTTGAACTGCAGTATCAAAAACCTCCCCACCAACGATCTCCCTGAGAATAATAAGCGCCCATGCGCCTTTTTCATAATAAGTTAAGGATGAGCCACCTGTATTGACCAAAACTTGACCTTTCCCTTTATCACTCAAACTTTTAAGCTCTTCTGCTGTTTTATAAATTTTATAAAAATAATACTCATCCCCAAAAATTTCTCGCTCTACTTCAAGTGCATAAAATGTGGCAAAACCTTCATGTAACCAATGGTGTTTGGATGAAGTTTCTGTTACAAGATTACCAAACCACTGGTGAGCCAATTCGTGAGCTTGCACATTCACAAAGCTTTTATCATTAAGACCAACAGTATCCACTACAAAATCATCAGAAAAAATGTTAAGTGTTGTATTTTCCATACCAGCATATAGAAAATCCCTTACCGGCACCTGTTTGTAGTTTTGCCATGGATAGTCAACGTTAATTTTGTTTTCAAGATAATCGAAAATTAATTTATGATGTTGATATGTGGAATTGATTTTATCTTTATCTCGGGTTGAAGTAGTTAAAATTAAGGGCGTACCCTTTTCGCTTTTAAAACGGGATGAAAAAAAATCACCCATTGCAAAAGCTACAAGGTAACTACTCATAGGCCGTTTCATCTCATAAGTCCAAGACTTATGGTTGAGCCTACTCCTAGTTCTAGTGAGCTTCCCATTAGCAAACACTTCATAGTTTTTGGGAGCCAAATAGGTTATATTAAAGATAAGCTTGTCGTTCATGTCATCTAGACTAGGAAGCCAATGAGAGGTGTATTTACCTTGACCTTGAGTCCAAACTTGAGAGGGATACGCTTTTAATTCTGAATTGAATCCAACAAAATACACTGCTTGTTGAGGTTGACATTCATAAGTAAACTCAGCTGTATATTCGTTACCTTTTTTGAAATTACTAGTGATCCAGATTTTGTTATTCTCTTCAACAATTTTATAAGGACTATTTTCTGAGGGCTTAATACTCATATTGACTCCATCTAGATAAACTGAATCTATAGATTTTAGGGTTTTAAATTTAACTTGAACCTGGCCTTTAATGCTGAAGTGCAGTGTATCGATTTCAACATTTCCGTTGATTTCCAGGAAATCTACTTTATCCGTCTGTTGACTTAGACTCGAAAAGCAAACTGTATATAATATAAAAATGAAAATCTTTTTCATGCAGTAAAAATAAGACATAAAAAAAACCTGCCTCAAAATTGAGACAGGTTTAAAATATTTAAATAAAGTAGTGAAATTTAATTCAATCTATATTGCTAGTTCTCTGTAAAGCAAACTACAATAATCTAGTAATTCTGAATCAACAGCTGGACTAGGACCAGCGTCTAAGACTTCATCACCATTTGGAGTAATGACTTGAAAGGTAACTTCATCATCCCAATCTCCAGAAGAATATTTGATAGATAATACTTCTGAACCTTGAGGCACTTCAAAAGTACCAGTTCCGGCAGATCCTGAAGGAAGACCTATGATAGTTTCAACACCATCAACATCAACAACAAGTTCTCCACCATTCCATCCATCACCAAATGAATCTTGCATTTCTACTGTCCAAGTACCTGATTGTGGAATATCTGGTGCACAGATCATATTAAAGCTATACTCAAATGGAGATCTATAGAACGCTCCACCAGAAACCACATTATTAAGATTATTACTTGAGAATACTCTACCATCACTCATATTCAAACCCAATCGTATTCTAATACGTCCACCTTGATCATATTGCTCTTCTTCAAGACCAAAAAAATCATTAAACTCTGCATTAGTAAAGCTGAAGTTCAGAATAGGATACTCTCCTGAGTTGTCTAATTCACTTTTGGCAAAAGATGTAAACAGTTCCTCCGCTCTAGAGACATTGTCAGGATCATCTTCATCACGATTATCCGTATATCTTAAAAAGACATCTATGCTCTCAAAATCTTGTCCACGCTGGTCAATGACTTCAACAGATACAGATAATGTACTAGGCTCTCCAACTTGGAAATTTAGGTCTTGACTAATAGTTTTTAAAACCGTACCTCTAGTAGTACCATCAAAAACTTCATCAACAAACCTCTCTGTGTCTTGACATCCTAGTAAAACTACTAAAGATGTAAGTAAAGCTATGTTTTTTAAAAATGTTTTCATTTTCTATATAATTTTAGTTATTTACAGGGAAACCTGTGTCTGGATTATTATCCCAAAAGGTTTTTACACTTAAGTTTGGTTTCTGAGAAATATTACTGTTTGCTTGAACTTCACCAGCAGGGTAAAATATAGTTCTAGGAAAAGGTCCTGGATTTGGCTCTAAATTCGGCTGGATATTGGTAGGAGCGCCCACTCTTCTGTAAAAGTTATAAGCATCCGTACCATTACCTAATAAGGAGATAAACAATTGCTCTGCATGGATGTTCAATTTCTCTTCTGTAGAACCCGCGTTAAAGTCTGAAATGACAGCATTAATGTAGTCATCATCTTGAGATGCATCAGGAATAAGGCTTGCATCAAATGTAGAAGCACTTCTATTTGCAAAAGTTCTAACGTATGCAATATGCTTCTCCATAGCGCTTCTTAAGAACTCATCTGCAGCTCCAGGCCCACCAATCAATGCAGCTTCTGCTCTCCAGAAATCCACTGTAGAAGCCAATAGGATAGGTGTAATACCATTACCTTCTGCACCGTAATTATTATCATCTATTTCTTCAAAAGAATCATCGTCAAAACGACCACCGGCTGGATAGATACCAAAAGCAGTTCTTTCAAAACCATCTGGTGGAATACCATCATCTTGTCCGTGATCTCTTCCCCAGTAGCCTCTGTCATTTGCAGGGAAACAGTATAGTACATTGTTATCTGCATAATGAGGTGGTATAGTTTGGATAACACATCTTTTTTCAGCACCAGAATCTGGATTCACATTAGAAAGGACATCATCTACTTGTCTGTAGAAGTAATATCTCATTCTAGGATCTTCTACAGCTCTACCATTCAACATTCTATCCATTAACCAGTTGGACATGTACCAAGTACCTGGACCTCCAGGCTGATATTGTGCATTGTATAATGGGTGTCTTGAATTTGGGTTATCAATATTGCTTCCCCAGTTAAAAACAAAATCTTCACCTTCTCCAATATAATCACCAGAATTGACAATGGCTTCAAATTCAGACATTGCAGATGGATTTACAAGACGTTGCTGAATGTAAATTTTCATCTTCAATGTGTTGGCTAATTTTTCCCAAGTATCATAATCATTACCATAGAAAAAATCATTTGCTAGTTCAAGACTACCTTCAGACCCAAATTTAGAAATAGCGTCGTCTAATAAATCTAAAGCTGCTTGGTAAACCACACTTCCGTTGTCTGGAGCAGGGTTTAAGTTTTCAATATCAAAAGCTTCAGTGTAAGGAATTTCTCCAAAGTAATCTACAAGAGTAACAATCAAGTAAGCTTCAATCACTTCACCAACAGCTAAGTGGTTATCATAATTGATATCTAAAGTCTCAATTTGAGTTCTCATAGTTCTGATATCGTTAATGATATCTGCATAGGCTTGATTCCAAACCGTATTAAAGATGGCAGCACCAAACACTTCTTGGTAGGTATTACCAGCCATGTTACGAATTCTAGTGAATCGAGATCCATAAGATCCAATTGTGTTGGTAAACTCGCCAGTTCTAATAAGAACTGCATTCATTGTTAAGTCTATATCCGATTGGTCGGGACTTAAAAAGTTAGGGTTTTCTCGCTTATCTAGGTCTGTCGTCTCACAAGAATACAATGTGATAAGACCTAGCATTAATAAAGCTATATATTTTATGTTTTTCATGTTCATTGTGTTTTAAAATGTTGCTCTTAAGGTAAATCCATATCGTTTTGCACTAGGACCATTTAAAAAGTCGAAGCCTCTACCATTTCCTACACCAGTTCCAATAATGTTTGGATCAAAGTTAGCACCTTTTGGCGTATTAGGAGCCACAAACCATAAGTTGTTACCCTGCAATTGTATAGATAAGTTTCCAAACGGTGTAGATTCTAACCATTCTTTTGGGAATCTATAAGTTAAGGATACTTCTTGTAAACGCCAGAACGATCCGTCATAAACTTGTAGCTCATCTGGCCCAAAGCCAAGGTTGTTGAAATAATAAGTTGAGTTGTTGATTTGTGTTGTGTTTGGCTCTCCTGTGGCTTGGCTTACACCAGGTAAAATATAAGTATCTAGTCTGTTATCTGTATCTGTGGTAATACCTCTAGCTAGGTAAGCACCAATAGTTTGAGAATAAATATCTCCTCCGTGTTGATACTGCACCAATGCATTAAAGCTAAAGTTCTTGTAAGAGATTGTTGTACCATAGTTCATAATAAAGTCTGGAGTAGCATCTCCAATCACATTAGGCCCTTGGTCTGTTACGTAGTTACCTTGAGCATTAACAAGTGGGTTTCCGTTTTCATCTCTAGCAACAGATGTACCAATCATAGTACTGAAAGGAAAACCTTCAATAGCAGCGTTACCTAAGTTACTAAAACCTGAGTAAGGAATTGCATTATCAACAGGATTATCAGTTGGCTCTAAACCTAAATCAACAACATCAGAGCGAATCAAAGTGTAGTTCACATTTAGATCCCAGTTGAGTCCAGTTCCTTCGTTTTTAATCACTTTATAACCCAAATCTCCTTCTAAACCGTATCCTTCTATTTTACCAATGTTAAATTGAGTAGAAGTAAAACCAGTTGAAGCCGCTAAAGGTCTGTTAATAATCAAATCTGTTGTATTTCTTACAAAGTAAGAAAAGTCAAAATTAAGTCTATTATCAAAAGCTCTAGCTTCTACACCAACTTCATATTCTTCATACAACTCAGGTCTGATTTCCTCATTAGCCAAAGTTCTACTTAAAGAGTTATTAGCTAAAGGAGCACTATCACCTTGTGGTTGAAAGAATCTAGCATTTAGTGGAAGTGTATTTACGGTTGGGAAGCCAGAGGCAAATCCTGCTGATGTTCCATAACCTGCTCTTAACTTCAAGTAATTTAAACCATCTCTGCTTCTCAAGTCAGAAAAGGCAGCTGTTGGCAAGAAAGAAATACTAGTACTTGGGTAAAATTGAGAGTTATTGACTTGGTTGGAAACCCAGTCATTTCTGGCAGATACGTTAAGGTATAAGTAATCTTTATACTCTAAATCAGCAACACCATACACACCAACTATGTTTTGGAAAGTTTGGAATTGAACAGGTGTTTGCTCTCTGAAGTTAAAGTGTCTAAATACATCAAACACAATTTGACCAGAACTGGCCACACCATCTTGGTCAAACTTCTCATAACGTGAAGTAGCACCTGCTGTGAAGTTGATATTTAAATCTGAAGTTAAATTATAATTTCCGTTAATCTGGAAGTTATGATCCATAGTGATGTTTGTATTGGTAAACGAAGAATACCTTCCCAAAACAGCAGCATCATTGTTACCAATATTGGTTCCTGTTTCATTTCGCTCAGAATACACATCCATACCAAACCTGTAAAGAACATTCAAATTATCGTTAACATCATAAGTTAAGGTTTGAGCGGTATTAAATCTAGATGTGATTTGTCTCACAAAACTGTTATTGGCTACCCAGTTAGGGTTAGGAATGGCCTCATCAGCTCTATAGTAAACACTAGATCCAGTTACAGGATTTTGAAATGGCATTTCCATAAGCGGAAGGTTGGTAGGCGTATACATTACATCTGCAAAAACAGACAAACCATCACCAGCAACTCCAGAACCTGTACTACGCGCAATAGGAGGTGTTTTGAAATCCGTTCTAGCCACGTTTATTGTACTATTAATCGTAAATTTATTAGACAACAAAGCTCTACCACCTACAGAAAAGTTGGTACGTGTTGTACTGTTGTTTGGCGTAAAACCCTCATCATCTAAATGACCAAAGTTAACATTATAAGAGATTTTTCCATCTTCTGATGTACTACCAATGTTTACAGAGGTATTTTTTACTAGTCCAGTTCTAAAGAAGTCTCCTACTTGGTTTTTTGGAGCCCAAGGAAGTGTCACGCCTTGGAATTCTGGAAAGACATCAGCAAGATTGTCTCTGTTGTAAGGGTGATTGTAAGTCCCATCAGAGTTGATACCACTTCCGGCTTGCGCCCATCCACCAAATCCTTCTTCAAAATAGCCAGGCCCCCAGTTGGAGAAAAAGTTACCAAAAGCACCATCAAAACCATTTCCATAGGAAGAAGTGTAATCTGGTAATGAAGCGATTTCATTAAAGAAAATACCTTGAGAAACTGTAATTTCATTTTTCTTTTGCCTCTCACCAGCTGCTCCTGCTTTGGTAGTAATTAAGATTACCCCGTTTTTACCAGCAGAACCGTAAACGGTAGCAGCTGCAAAACCTTTTAATACGGAAACACTCTCAATAGAGTTAGGATCCAAATCCAAAGATCTTGAAGAGCCTGCGTTACCATCATTAAAAGCAGAAAGTTCATCCCCACCTCTACCTGCATTCGTGTCGTTGGAAATCGGCACACCATCTATAATGAATAAAGGTTGGTTACTCCCATTTATGGAAGTATAACCTCTAATGTTGATGTTGGTCGCAGAACCAGAAACACCACTTGAGTTGTTAATCACAACTCCAGAAGCTTTTCCTTGAAGCACACGACCAAGGTCACCCTCAGATCTGTCTTCCAAACCTTCTGATTCAACTGCGCTAACAGAGTAACCTAAAGATTTCTTTTCTCTACTCGTACCAAAACCAACAACAACAACTTCATCTAGAGCTTCTCCAGATTCCATTTGCACATCAATTACGGTTTTGTTTCCTACAGTCACAGTTTTTTCAGAAAAACCGATGTAGGTAAATACAAGCTGCTGGTCTGAAGACGCTTCAATAGAATAGTTTCCATCAAAATCTGTTTGTGTTCCAGAAGTTGTCCCCTTTACTAATACATTGGCTCCTGGAAGGGGTAACCCGGAGTCATCAGTCACAGTTCCTGTAACTGTTTTGGTTTGTGCAATCGTTACTTGCACAACTAACGCTAGAAACAGCGTTAAAATTCCATTTAACTTTGCTTTCATGTTTTAATTTATTTGAATTAGCCAACAACAAATCTAATTGTATATCTAGATATTAACAAGTTAATAACGTTAAATTTACATAATTTATTAGAAAAATATAACTAAAACATATAAGTGTTAGAAAATCAATACATTAAATAATCAACAAAGAAGAAGTTTTGATAAAGATAAAATCATAATTTTAGCTAAAACCTTGTAGTTTTGCTAATATGTTAAGCTTTTTAAAGAATGTGAAATCTTTGGTTTTAATTTAATTAAGGTTAACGTATAAATTTTTGTTTTTAAAACTTTTACATGATGTATCATCTACTATTTAAAAACAGTAAAAAAAAGAGGTTGCCTATTTAAAGACAACCTCTGTGAAAATTAGAAAGTATTTAGCTATTAGTTTTGATCGCTTGGCCCTAAGTTTGGATTAGCATCAAGTTCAGCTTGTGGAATTTTGAAGATCCAATCATCGTTAACCGATGGTCGTTCTTGAATGTAAGCTCTCTGGTAAAGCTGTTGTGCAGCACCAGAACCTCCATTTGTAGAATGGTCAATGCCTAAATAATGTACATTTATATTTTGTCTTTTAAACACTACCTCGTTGGCTGATTTGGAATAACTCTACTCTGCCTTGTACTTGTATTACTACTCATATCTTCATCGTCACTATTATTGTAAGTTGGATTAGGTATTCCACTTCCTGAATAACCTCCACCGCTTATTTCACCTGTTTCAACATCACTTTCTCCCGTAGGATCTGACGAATTATTTGATTCATCTGCAAGTCTACAATAGTTATAAGATAAAAACCTGTCCCTATCTGGGTCTTGACAGTCATATATTTTAGAATGATTATAATCATCAACTAATTTTTTAAAATTAACTTGATCTATAGATTCAAAAAATATTAATGACTTATTATTTAAGTTAATATAAGTTATGTTTGGATTCTTAAGATAACTATTATCAATTTCCAAATAGATATTTATTTCATTACTAAATCTTATAAAAATCAGCCTTGAGTTATTTGAAATCTTTGTAGATTCTAATCGTACAGTTGTATAAACTTCTTTTTCAGAATTAAAACTATCAACATGATAAGAATCCCAGTCTGGTGAAAAAATTGACATCAATGTTAAAATGTTATCATCTGTAGGTTTGCTTTCGTTTAATAGGGTATTATAGGTGTCTTGTGCTTTTGAAATTGATAATATATTATTTGAGTAATTTTGATGATTAAAATCATCTAAAGAATCAGATTCACAACTTATCAATAAAGCTAGCATTAAAATTGATAAAATTAATTTTTTCATAACATAAAAATTAATATTTATATCATAAAATTATTTAAATGAAATTAAGCAAAAAAAATTTTAACAAAAAATTTTAATATTACCTAAACACAGACCAATCTAGCTTAAGAGAAAAGACATTAGAATAGAGGGCGAGGCTTTGGTCGCCTATGTCGGTAAGGGCGTAATCAATCTGAATGCCTTTGTATTTAAAACCAACTCCAAAGTTGGGCTGAAAGCCCATTTGTGTACCATCACCACCCAGTGTTTCTATATTTTGAAAGTTACCAACTCCGCCTCTCAGGTACACTAAATTGATGTAACCCACTTCAAAACCAAAAGCTGGTGTTAGACTCATGGCACCACTAGAAATAATATCATTGGTTTGTGCAAAACGTACATCAAGATTCAAAGACGTGGTTAAATCAAAATCACGTTTGATTTGAGATGTTTTAGCGATACCCAGTTGTAGTTTTGGTAAAGTAATTTCTGAAGCTTCTGGAGCGGTTTGGTTTTGACCTTCAATAGCATTTTCAATAGTTTCTAATTCTGACGCATTAAACGTCCAGGTGTTATACGTTGTGGTGATATCTCTTGCCATCACTCCAAAGAACCAAGATTTCTTTTGAAATTGTACGCCAGCATCAAAGCCAAAACCCCAAGCTTGTGCAAAATCTCCTATGATTCTTCGTATCACTTTTGCGTTTACCCCATAAGAGAAACCTTCCAAAGGTAAATTTCTCGCATAGGATAAGGTGAAGGCATAATCTGCTGTAGAAAACAGACTTATTCTATTATAATCTATATTGCCTTGTTCGTCTATTAATTGTGTAGTATTTAAAATATCATCTACACCAAACCGGATGATATTGAAGCCTACCGCACTATCCTCATCTATAGGCATAGCTCCCGCCACGTAGTTATACGTAGCAATGTTCGCAAAATAATTAGCGTGCATAGCCGAGACCTGATTATCTTCTAAATGCACAAGACCAGCTGGATTCCAGTACCCAGAATTTACGTCTCTAGTAGTTGCCGTCACAGCATTGGCCATTCCAAATGCGGCTGCATCTACTCCAATATTCAAAAATTCATTAGAATATTTTGCAACTTGTGAGAAGACAGAGGATGAAAGAATTAAAAAACCAATGAAGCTAAACTTCTTCACTACACGTTTTATTTTTAGCAAATATGCTATAATTAACAATATTAAAACTTATTTTGCTTTTTCTTATTGCATTGAAGAACTATGTTTATGTTAACACTAAAAAAACAGATTCCTAATTTTATTACCTTACTAAATCTCCTAGCTGGGAGTATTGCCACAATTTATGCCATCCAAGGCGACTTAGTTATGGCTAGTATTTTTGTTGGAATTGGTATTTTCTTTGATTTTTTTGATGGTTTAGCTGCTAGACTCCTGAGGGTGCAAAGCGATTTAGGCTTACAACTGGATTCTTTGGCAGACATGGTCACTAGTGGTTTAGTGCCAGGATTGGTAATGTGCCAACTCTTACAAAATTCAATACGTCCAAATACTGAAATTGATTTATTAACACCAGAAACTCCATGGATGGTTTATTTTGGCTTCATCATTACTTTGGGCTCTGCCTACAGACTGGCAAAATTCAATATAGACGAACGCCAAACCGATAGCTTCATCGGCTTACCCACCCCTGCCAATGCACTATTGATTTTAAGTCTTGGACTTATTCTGGAGTATCATCCATATTCCTTTATGGCTCCTTTGATTAATAACACCTATGCACTAATTATGGTATCAGTTGTAAGCGTTGTAATCCTAAATGTAGAATTGAAATTATTTGCTTTAAAATTTAAAAACCTCAGCTTTAAAGAAAACTGGTATAGATTTTTTATTGTTCTATTTGCTATCGCTACCTTAATAGGGCTTCAATTTGTTGCTATTCCTTTGATAATACTTACCTACATATTACTATCCTTTGCACTGAACATTTCTGAAAGCAAAAATGCAAATTGATATGTGTTAGCAGTTTTACTTTGTATTTCTACTTTTCTTGAATAGAAAGTAAGAAATCGTAAGAAACACAAGTGACGCCACAATTTGGCCCAAATCATAACTGGTTAAACTGCTAAACGATTTTATAACACTATAAAGAAGTGATAAAGAAAACAGAATCAATACAATTGATACAAATAAATAAATGTACTTCATAGAAAAAAAATAACCCGAACCTTTGCATTCGAGTTATTTGAAGTTTAAAATTTCTATCTGGTTACCTTAGTTGTTGTGGGAGTATAAAGCCCAAAAGTCAACCCATTGATTAAGCCATCAACAAAAGTATGCTGAATTTTCACATCATAATCCTTAGCATCTCCAGCTAATTCAGCAGGGTCAGACACAGATACAGGGGCTAATCCCGCAATTAAATAATGGTTTTTCTTTTGCTTTTGAATCCCTGTTTGAGCTCCTTCTCCTACACTAAACTCATATGTATAACATGAACTCAGCATAATTGAAGCAACAAATAAAAAACTAAATTTTAGAACACTTTTTTTCACATCAAATATTTTAATAGAAAGCTAAACATTTTTTTAATAAAAACATGACTTTTACAAGAAGATTGGAAACTTTAAAAAAATCAAGCGCAATAAATTCAATTTCTTCAATCCACATTATCATGCAAGAATGAGTTGTTGGATCTAAAATTCAAATTGCTTTTATCTCCTTCTACGCTTGTTCTTGAAAGGGATTTAGCCTCGGGTCTGTTGTAATCTAACTCTACTCCTGCTCTTTTATAAGCAGGTTGTTTTTCAATTTCATCAATTGTATTAGTATTTCTGAATTTGTAGTTGAACTGCTTCATTTTGGCTTTACGCTCTGCAGCTCTTGAAGCCAGCTCAGATAGAGGAGTATTCATGGGATCCACCTCTCCTTTCTCTTCTACATGTTGCTCCTTTTGGGGCCTTAAAGTTCTTTTTTTGAACTGCACCTCCTCTGGCTCTTCTTCCACACGCTGTGGTTTAGCTTTTTTTATGGCTGGCGTGTTTTCAGTTTCTTCTTCCTCCATAAATTCAGACAAATCGTATTTTTTTATGGTTTGCTTATGATTGCTGATAGAATTAACTTCTTCTGGATCGTTCACTTCCATTTCATTGATCGAATTCTCAGCTGGAGATGCTGACTGCTTGTTTTCATCACTTTCAGAAAAATCAAAACTTAACATACCAGAGTCTTCTGCTTTTTTGGGCTTCTCTTCTATGATTTCAAAATCTTCTGGATTTACAATTTCAAAGTCTACATCCAACGAACGTACTATTGAATCCTCTATTTCAAATTCTTCATTGGTTTCATCTTGATCAAAGTTCAGTTCTTGTGTGTTAAATTTTGATGATTTAGTGTTTCTACTAGCAGTTGAAGGAGGTGTGGCTTTTGGTTCATCAGCTCTTTTAAAACGACCAGTTGATAAATCTTGCTCTAACTTTTGATCATCCTCTAGGGTATGAATGATTTTTTTGGATTCTGTATTTACAATTTCATCTTGCTGTTCTGTATCAAAACCTGTTGCTATTACAGTGACTGATATAGAATCTTCTAGCTTTTCATCATCTCCAACTCCCATAATAATGTTAGCACTATTTCCAGCCTCAGCTTGGATGTGGTCATTAATTTCTCCTATCTCATCCAAGGTGATTTCATCGGTTCCAGAAACAATAAGCAGTAGAACGTTCTTGGCGCCTTTAATTTTATTATCATTAAGTAAAGGAGAATCTAAAGCTTTTTCAATAGCAATTTGAGACCTGTTGGTTCCGGATGCTGTTGCAGATCCCATGATAGCCGTACCACTATTGCTTAAAACAGTTTTAGCATCGCGTAAATCTATGTTTTGGGTGTAATGGTGAGTAATCACTTCTGCAATACCACGTGAGGCGGTTGCTAACACTTCATCAGCTTTAGAAAACCCAGACTTAAAACCCAGATTCCCGTACACCTCTCTCAATTTATTATTGTTGATAACGATGAGCGAATCTACATTATTACGCAACTCTTCTACTCCAAGCTGAGCTTGCTCATTCCTGGTACGACCTTCAAATTGAAAAGGAATGGTAACGATACCAACCGTAAGTATGTCCATTTCTTTTGCAAGTCTAGCGATAACAGGCGCAGCACCTGTACCTGTTCCGCCTCCCATTCCAGCAGTGATAAAGACCATTTTGGTATTGGTACTCAACAAACCTTTTAGATCTTCTCTACTTTCTTCTGCTGCTTGTTTTCCTATGTCTGGATTTGCTCCTGCTCCAAGGCCCTCTGTTAGGTCTACACCTAGCTGAATTCTGGTGGGCACTCCACTATTTTCTAGGGCTTGTGCATCCGTATTACAAATCACAAAATCTACTCCTTTGATGCCTTGGTTAAACATATGGTTAATGGCGTTGGAACCGCCACCACCTACACCAATTACTTTGATGACATTGGACTGGTTTTTTGGAAGATCAAATGAAATGTTCTCAAATTCTTGCTTACTCATAATTATTAATTTTGGTTGGTATACTTACTCTGCGTTATCTAAAAAATCTTTTAATTTATCAAACCACTTTTCAACTACATTCCTGCTAGGTTTTGCGGGTTGATTGGGTTGCTCTGGGATACTTTGATTCTTCTTTGCTTCAAAGGCCTGGTTTGTGCCCTCATCTTCTAAATGGTCTGATTCTGCAATTGGGATCTGCTCTTTTGGCTCAGAAGTCTCAGGGTTCTTTTCTTCCAGGTGTTCTGCTCTATCCAAAGCTTTACGTTGCAGCCCGTCCATTACGAGTCCAACTGCTGTAGCATACAAAGGGCTAGCAATTTCTTTATCGGTTTCCCCAGCAAGATATTCATTAGGGTAACCTATTCTTGTATCCATTCCCGTGACGTATTCTACAAGTTGCTTCAAATGTTTAAGCTGAGCACCTCCTCCAGTGATTACGATACCTGCAATTAATTTTTTCTTCTGTTCCTAATGGCCGTAATTTTTTATTTCAAGATACACCTGATCAATAATTTCTACAGCTCTGTAATGAATCACTTTGGATAAATTCTTTAAAGATATTTCCTTAGGATCTCTTCCACGAAGGCCTGGAATCGAAACAATTTCGTTTTCTTTATTCTCTCCAGGCCAAGCGGAACCAAATTTCACTTTAAGCAATTCAGCTTGTTTCTCAATGATAGAGCAACCTTCTTTAATGTCTTCTGTAATCACATTACCTCCCAAAGGGATCACAGCGGTGTGTCTTATGATTCCATCTTTAAAAATTGCTAAATCCGTTGTGCCACCTCCTATATCTATAAGGGCAACTCCTGCTTCTTTTTCTTCTTGACTTAAAACTGAATTGGCTGAAGCTAAAGGCTCTAAAGTCATTCCATTCAGCTCCAATCCAGAGTTTTTTACACACCTTCCAATGTTTCGAATTGATGAAATCTGACCCACTACTACATGGAAATTGGCTTCCAATCGCCCACCAGACATTCCTCTAGGTTCCATGATTTCAGACTGGCCATCTACTTTATATTCTTGTGGTAAAACGTGAATGATTTCTTCTCCTGGTAACATAACCAATTTATGTACCTGATTACATAAATTATCAATATCATCATCTTCAATCACTTCTTCTACATCGTTCCTTGTAATATAATCGCTATGTTGTAAACTTCTGATGTGCTGACCCGCTATACCTACAGTAACTCCCTTCACTTCAATATCAGAATTAGCCTCTGCTTGCTGTATGGCCTGCTGTATGGACTGTATGGTTTGGGTAATGTTATTAACCACACCACGATGAACTCCCAGGCTTTTGGTTCTGCCAATGCCAAGTATTTCTACTTTTCCATATTCATTTTTACGACCAATCATGGCAACAATCTTTGTTGTACCAATGTCTAAGCCTACTGCAATATTATCTTCTTCCATCTCTGTAGATTATTACTTTATTGTACATACTACTTGGTTACCAAACTGCAAATCAATGCGTTTGTAATTATCTAATTTATTGTATTCCAAAGCTTTTAAGTAAAAAACCTTGTAATTGGATAACTTTCTATCAAGATAAGACATCTGTCCAAAATTAACAGTATATTCTCTATCTCTTACCTCAAAACTATAACTTTTTTGAGCCTGTTTTCGAATTGCAATGATATGTTTTTTTAAAAAATCATCTGCTTCTATCTTCACCAAAAGTGGGTAAATTTCTTTTAGGTCTTCAGGCTTTACACCAGAAACCAAAGGCACTCTAGATGAGTAGTTTGGAGATAAGGGCATGGCTTGCCCATCGGCGTCCAGATAATAAAACTCATGGTCTCTTATTCTAGCGATGGGTTTGCGCTGTATAAGTTCTGCTGAAAGCCTTCCGTCTAGCGTATAAAATACTTGAGAAGACTTAATCATTTCGTTAGTATTGAGCAAAGTTTCAAATTTTGCTAATCTTATCTCTGTCATCAATGAATCTTCAGATGCCATTAACTCATCCAAAATTAATTTTTCTACTTCTGCTTCTGTGATAAAAATTTTAGAAGCATCTAAAAGCTTGACTTCTATGCTTTGAATGGGTTTTAAATTTTGACGATGATTAGCAAAACCCATGAGGAAGCTGAGCACTCCAAGGATTGCTA
>PXBV01000367.1 GCA_003565575.1 Psychroflexus sp.
CTACTGTTTCATCTTTGCCCTGTCGATTAAAAACACATCGATAAGGTTTGGAAAGTCTAAGCCGCCAAATTTTAACCATTTTAAATTTTATTGTTATGAGTACTTTAAAAAATCACGTACAGTTAATGGGCCACTTAGGTCAGGATCCAGAAGTGTTAAACTTAGATTCAGGTAAAAAGTTAGTTAAGTTTTCCTTAGCTACTAACGATGTTTATTATGACAGTAAGGGCGAAAAAGTGACTAATACGCATTGGCATAACATTGTAGCCTGGGGAAAAACAGCTAGTATTATTGAGACCTACGTCAAAAAGGGTCAAGAAATTTTATTAAGAGGTAAGCTTACTTCTCGTTCTTACGAAACTAAAGAAGGCGAAAAGCGCTATATTACAGAGGTGAATTGCTCTGAAATAGTTATGACTACGCCTAAAGCTTAAGAGATTATCAAGCTCAATTACAAGCCTTACCTCTCCTCAGAGAGAGGTAAGGCTTTTTTGAGTAAGTTTCCTTCGTAATTACATGGTTTGTTTTTTAATGCTTATTGTTGAAGATATTTAATTTCAGGAATTATAAAAGGGTTTATCAAAGCTTGAATGAAGGGTTTTCATAAGGTTTTGAACATATTGTAGATTTCATATACCTTGAGACATGCCAGGTGGGTAGCGTTTTAGGTTTAATACGCTCTTAGTGGGATTTAAAGATGAATTGATGTATGATTCTTGATTTGGGTGAGCTATGCGTTAGGGATGGAAACGGCAGCTTGGTGATGCAAAAGCTTTGTTTTTATAGCTGTACTAAAGCGACCTTGGGAGCTCTTGGTACAGCTTAATATAAACAAGCTTATGCAAACCAACTAGAGTGGACAGCCCGCTCGAACGCCCTGATTTTTATAATGAAAAAAGGGGAAGTATACTCATAAGTTGTCTTTAAGCATGAAGCTGATTTACAATTTGTTTTATTGCAAAAACAAACTCTTAATTTATATATCTTTGATGTTTATTAAGAGGCTATAAAAATTATAAACACATTCTTTATTTATAAACAATGAATGACATCATAGAAGTGCTGAACCCGTATATTACGAAATTTGGAATACCGGTAACAATTATCCTTGCAACTTTTGTTGTTGCTATTCTCTTTAATCGTTTTTATTTTACGTTGATAAAAAAGAGCTCTTTTTACCTCAAAAATGACCCTACCAAATATAATTTTGTGGGTCATTTTGTATCCGCTTTAATTTACATTATTGGCTTTAGTTTTGCTGTCATCTCGATTCCTCAATTAAAAACTGTAGCGACATCGCTACTGGCTGGAGCAAGTATTTTAGCGCTTGGGGTTACTTTTGCTTCTCAGCAGGCCTTATCTAATATTGTATCTGGAATTTTTATTGTGATTTTTAAGCCATTCAGAGTTAATGATAGACTGATTATACGGGATACGCTTACTGGTGTGGTAGAGGATATCACCTTAAGGCATACAGTCATCAAGAATTTTGAAAATAGAAGAATTATTATACCCAACTCTGTTATAAGTAATGAAATGATTACTAACTCTGATTTGGGTGATGAAAAGATTTGTAGATTTTTGGACGTAGGTATTAGTTATGATAGTGATATAGACCTAGCTAAGCAAATCATGTTTGAAGAAGTACGGAAGCACCCTGATTATTTTGATGTGAGAAAACCTGAGGATATTGAAAAAGGGAATCCTGAAGTGACTGTGAGGTTGGTTAGTCTTGGTGATTCTTCTGTGAACTTACGAGCTTGGGTGTGGTCTGAAAATTCGGCTAAGTCTTTTGTGATGTATTGTGAAATCTTAGAAAATGTAAAAAAACGCTTCGATGGAGAAGGTATAGAAATTCCTTTCCCACATCGTACCATCGTTGAAAAGATGCCTAAGGTGAAATAAATCATTAGATTTTTCCCTTAAGTTTATAAATTCAATATGGCCTAACTTATACGTCTTGCGGGGGTAACGAAAACTTAGCTAATTAGGCAACGTTTTTTTAGCGTACTTTTTAATTTCTTTCAGTTCGTTTTCTTTATTCAATTTTCCTTCTTCGATATCAAAATCGTCTTGAAGTCCAAGCCAAAATTTAGCTGAGTTTCCAAAATATTTACTCAATCTCAAAGCCGTATCAGCTGTTATTCGACGTCGCCCTTTTATAATTTGAGAAATTCGAGTTTGAGGTATTTTCAAATCTTTAGAAAGTCGATAAGCCGAAATTTTGAGTGGCTCAAGAAATTCCTGAAGTAAAATTTCGCCAGGATGTACATTTGCTAACTTTTCCATTTTCTCTGTTTTTAGTGATAATCGACTACCTGCCCGTCCGGCAGGTGGGTTTTTACTTCGCTCGCATTTCCGCTATTCTACTCAAAAATTATTCACCATTATTTGTTAATAAAATGGGATAATAAACAGTTCTAATTTAGGGAAGCTTACACTGTTAGTGGCTGGGCTTTTCATAAAACTAAATAAAATGAGCAAATTACCTTCATTCGAGAACAAGAAAATGATATTTCACAATGTAAAAGACAATTTATTTTAAACAGATAGTTTTGGGGATAAATTGATTTATAAATTTGAAAACGGAAAATGTCATTTAGTAAAAGACGAAAGATTAAGTTCTGTAATTGGAATTGATGAAGTAAGTGGAAACCCTAATAGTACATGTAATAATGATTATTGGTGGAAGTAGGTTTTAGCCTTGCCACTAACGGTCTAGTATATGAAAAGTAGGCGATTTCGAAGCACGAAACTTTCGGTTAAGCACAAATTTTGATAGGAGCACAAAGCTTGATTTAACCACTGAACCGTCACTTTTGGGTAGGTGCTGTTATGCATCGTTCTTAATTCAACTGATTAATTCAAAAATCAATTCTTTCAATATTTTAACATCGCTATTTACCGTTCCTTGCATATATCTTTCATAAACATTTTTATCGTCAGGTGGGTTTAAGTTCAAAGATATCCCTTTCTCAAGAGCCAACATTCTTAAGAATTCTCTTTGAGCTCTTCCATTACCATCTCTGAATGGATGTAAATAATTAACATTGTCTAATATTTCAGCTAGTTTTTCGGCAATTTCATTTCTATCATCTCTTTTAGTTTTCTTGAAACTTTCTATCAAAGTATCTATAAAATTAAAAGCATTTTCGAAATGAGATGTTGGGAAAAATTGTTTTCCATCTTTACTTATTTCAACAAGTCTTTTCTTGCCTGCCCAATCGTAAATATCTTGAAATAAATGTTGATGAATCGAAAATAAGCTTTCAATTCCATTTATTTTGATTGGATTGTTATGTAATTCATTAATTCGTTTTGTTACTGTAACACTCTCAAAAAAAAGTAAATCTTCTGAGTCAGTAATATCAGCTAAGTTTTTTAACACTCCTGATTTTGGGTCGATATAAGTATAATCAGGATCAACATATCTGTAAGAATTAGACATAGGTCTTTTTCTTCGTATAAATTATTAAATCGTCTAGAGATATTTTACCTATTATATAATCTCTTATGATTTCAATACTTCTTTGCGTTGGTCTAAAACCTTCAAACATATTGCTCCCAATAGCACTTGCAGTGTTTTCCAATGTCTTTAAATCTGAAAACTTGACACCCATTATCGTAAGTCTTTTTCGGTCAATTTCTATTGAGTTATACATATTTTTTGCTTTTTGAAACCTTACAAATATAAGGATATTTTATCAGTTCTAATTTGTTTGTAGTTTCAATTTGAATGATGC
>PXBV01000340.1 GCA_003565575.1 Psychroflexus sp.
ACTGTATGAGAGTCTGTTCCTATCATCATTCCACCAGGAAAAGCATAATTTTCTAGGACTACTTGGTGAATGATTCCTGCACCTGGCTTCCAAAACCCAATACCATATTTACTAGATACTGACTCTAAAAAATCAAAAACCTCATTACTAGTCTCGTTGGCTCTTTTTAAATCTTTAGCTGCTCCTTGCTTTGCTTGAATCAAATGGTCACAGTGAACCGTAGTTGGAACTGCTACATTGTCTTTACCAGCTTGCATAAATTGCAATAAGGCCATTTGTGCCGTAGCATCTTGGCATGCAATCCGGTCTGGAGCAAAATCAACGTAATCCTTGCCTCTAGTAAATTTTTCATTAGGTTTATTTTCCCATAAATGAGAATAAAGAATTTTTTCTGAAAGTGTAAGTGGTTTGCCAACGGTCTCACGAGCTTTATTAACTCTATCTGGCATTTCGCTATACACTTTCTTTATCATATCGATATCAAAAGCCATAATTTATAAAATTTAGATTACAAAAATAATGTTTTAGTTTGAGTTTAAAAAATATGTAAGGATATTGTAAAATAACCAAGGATTATTTACAAGTTAATTATTTTTATTGTATAAAATTTTATTTAACCCACAAAAAGACTCATAAAATTATTAATTCCATAACTGAAACTCCTAATTTACAAAACATCTCACTTAAAAATTGCTAGTTTAGATTCAATATCAATAAGGCTTATAAAAGCTTAGCTATAATGTCATCTATGGAAATTTGCTCTGCATCAGCTTTGTAGTTCTTTACTACTCTATGCCTAAGTATAGCTAATGCTACAGCCTGTACGTCTTCTATATCCGGAGAGTACTTTCCTTTAGACGCGGCATAGGTTTTAGCAGCCAACACTAAGTTTTGTGAAGCTCTTGGACCAGCACCCCAGTCTACATAAGTATTCACATAATCTAAACTCTCCTCGGTATTGGGTCTTGTTTTACTCACTAATTTTACAGCATATTCTATAACATTATCAGCAATTGGCATCCTACGGATCAATTGTTGTATTTCTAATATCTCTGATGCCGTAAACAAGGCTTCAATAGAAGCTTCTCTATTTTGAGTAGTTGCTTTAACAACATCTACTTCTTCTTGAAAGCTAGGATAAGTTAGGTTCACTTCAAACATAAATCTATCCAATTGAGCTTCAGGTAGTGGGTAAGTGCCTTCCTGTTCAATTGGATTTTGAGTTGCAAGAACAAAATACGGAGCAGCCAATACGTAATTTTTACCTCCTACAGTCACTGCTTTTTCCTGCATAGCTTCTAGAAGCGCAGCTTGGGTTTTTGGTGGAGTTCTGTTAATTTCATCTGCTAATAAAATATTGGTAAACACTGGACCTTTCAAAAATTTAAATTTCCGCTGTTCATCTAGAATCTCTGAGCCAATAATGTCACTTGGCATAAGGTCTGGGGTAAACTGAACTCGCTTAAACTCTAAACCTAAAGCCTTAGAAATAGTGTTAACCATGAGCGTTTTGGCTAGACCAGGAACTCCAACTAAGAGTGAATGACCACCAGAAAAAACTGATAGTAAAAGTGTGTCTATTACTTCTTCTTGGCCAACAATTACCTTAGCAATTTCAGATTTTAAATCCTTATATTTTTTGACGAATTTGTCTAAACTGGCTACATCAGACATATTATTGTTTTATCCATGATTTTGCAAATTCACAAGCTCGGTAATCTCCATTTACCTTTATGTACGTGTCCAGCACTTTTTTAGACTTCCATTTGTTGATTTCTTTAATCTTTTTTTGCTGTAGAGCTAAATCCCTTATCCGTGTGTAGTCATTGCTAAATTCTGCAACATGCTCAGGAATTTTTTTGGTTACGGTAATAAGTTTGTAAAAAACCTTTCCTGTTCTTGGTTCAGAATCTTTTATCACAGGAGAGACTTCATTTTCTTTTAATCTGCTCACTTGGTCATAAATGGCAGGATCAATTTTAGTAAGTTCAAACCTTCTATCGCCAGTGGCATTATTGATTAATTGTCCCCCACTTTCTCTTGTTTCCTTCTCATCAGAAACCTCTCTGGCAGCATTACGAAAACTCACCTCTCCATCTACAATTTTTTGACGTACCAATTCAATTTTCTCTTTTGCCTTTTCTACCGCTTCTGGGCTAATTTCAGGATAAAGTAAGATGTGCCTAACATCTACCTGTTGGCCACGTATTCTTTCAACCGTAAGAATATGCCAGCCAAATTCAGTTTCAAAAGGCTTACTTACTTCCCCTTCTTGAAGACTAAACGCCGCATCTTTAAACTCTTTTACAAAACTGTCTTGTCTAGTTAATGTAATTTTTCCTCCTTGACTCCTAGAGCCTCTATCTTCTGAATATAAAACCGCCTTAGTTGCAAAACTCCCCCCTGATAGGACATCGTCTCTGAATTCATTTAATCTATTAATTACGGCCTGCTTTTCTTTTTCTCCAACTTCAGGCTTTATGATAATTTGAGCAATTTCAACCTCATCACTTATCAAAGGTACTTCATCTTCTGGAATAGCCTCAAAAAAGTCTCGGGTCTCCTCTGGTGTAATTTCAACTTCATCTACAATGGCACCCTGCATTTCTTCTGCCAACATTCGTTGAGTGTTTATTTCATTGAGTTGGTCTCTTAATTCAGATTCTGTTTCAATTTTGTAGAAGCCTAATAACCTTTCCATACTTCCAACTTGACTTACAAACTGGGCGATTTGTTGTTCTGTAAAACTTTCTACTCTACCAGGACTAAAAGGTAAACTGTCTATTTGAGCATGGTGAGCAAATAGCTTATTTTCCATAAGTGTTTCCGCAACTTCACAAAAAGTAATTTCTCCTATTTCTTGATTTTTCATGTCCATGTACGCTTTGGAAATATCGCTTTCCAGAACGAGGTAATCCCCAACAACTGCGGCAACTCCATCAATTTTAACACGTCCATCTTCTGTCACTTTCGTGGCATCCAAAACCTCCTTGCTAAAGCCCGAGTCTTTTAGTAAATTATCTTTTTCATCTATGGTAACTTGTGCGTAAGAATGAAGGTTAAACACCAATAAACTTAAAATAGCATAAACTTTAATAGACTTCAAATTCATTATTTCTTGTAGCATCTTTAGTAATCTCTTTTTCAATTTTTTTCGCAACATTTATTTTTTTTCTATTGAGCAATATTTGCTCTATAGTAGGTTTCACATAGCTTAAGGGCGCTTGTTCATTACGTTTCAAAACAGACTTTATGTAAACAAGCAGAAGATCTTCATCATTGTTAGTATCAAACTCGAAAAAACGATCTTCAATCAAAAGCTTTACAACTTCAATATCTATGCCTTTATTTTCTTTTAATTCTTTAAAAACATCTCTAGCTCTTACCCAGATACTATCATTAAGAGATAAGGTTTTCAATTCTAAAGATTTCTCTTGCAATGATAGCATATCTTCAGGATTAAAACGTTTAAATTGAGTTTTTATGTCTTTTAAGCTCTTATTTTTTTTACCAATTTCTAGATAGCGGAGCTGGACTAATTCTTCGTTTAACTTGAAGTTTGATTTATTGGTGCTATAATAACCCTCCACTTCAGTACTCTCTACTTCTTCCTTCAACTCTCGTTCTATCAATGCATCTTTATAAGCCTTTTTTAGAAGCTGCTCTTCATAAGTTAAGGCTAAATCTTTGTAAATTTGTTGTTGACTTTCAGTCAAATTTAGCTTTGCTCTATC
>PXBV01000013.1 GCA_003565575.1 Psychroflexus sp.
ATATGTCCTTCAACCTTAATCTGAAGAAGCTTTTTAGGATGATAGAATAATAAACTACAATTAGGGTTTGATTCTATCTGATTAATTTTATGACTCCTATCATCAGTATACATGATTAAATCAAAGCTCTCTGTACTATCTCTTAAAACGACAGTTCTTTGAATAGGTCTATTGGCTTCAATTGAAGCTAAAACTGGATAGCGAAACGGATGTTTTTTCTTGAGGTACCCAAATTTCACTTCGTTTTTTAAATCTTTAAAAATTTGATCAAGCATTTTTTGTTTAAATGTAAAAAAAGAACACTTAAACGTCTCCCAGTTTTATTGCAAATTTATACTTTTGCCTATGCAAAAAAATGTCCTAATTCTCGATTTTGGGTCTCAGTACACTCAGCTCATTGCTAGAAGAGTAAGAGAGTTGAATATCTACTGTGAAATTCACCCTTATAATAAAATACCAGAACAGCTATCCAGTTTTAAGGCGGTAATACTTTCTGGAAGTCCCTATTCTTGTAGAAATCCTGAAGCTCCTAAGCCAGATTTAAGTCAAATTAAAGGTAAACTACCTCTGCTTGGTGTGTGTTTTGGAGCACAATTTATAGCTCATAATTACGGAGGAGAAGTTGCAAGTTCCAACACTCGCGAGTTTGGAAGAGCAAACCTTTCTTTTATAAAAGCAGGGGAGCCGCTCTTTGATGAAATAGCAGAGCAATCTCAGGTTTGGATGTCTCATAGTGATAGCATTAAAACTATACCAGAGCATTTTACAAGAATTGCAAGTACAGATGACGTTTTAAATGCAGCTTATAAAATTGAAGGTGAAATCACTTATGGGATACAGTTTCACCCAGAAGTTTATCATTCAACAGATGGCGCTCAACTGCTAGAGAATTTTTTGGTGAAGATTGCTGAAGTTCCTCAAACCTGGACTCCATCAGCCTTTGTAGATATGACCGTTGCTGAGTTGAAAGAAAAAGTAGGCGTGGATAAAGTCATTCTTGGTCTTAGTGGAGGTGTAGACTCTACAGTAGCCGCTACCCTTTTACACAAAGCCATAGGTAAAAATCTTCATTGTATTTTTGTTAACAATGGGCTATTAAGAAAAGATGAGTTTGAATCTGTGCTAGATCAATATAAACACATGGGGTTAAATGTGAAGGGAGTAGATGCCACGGATAGATTCATGGATGCTTTAGAAGGAATTTCAGACCCAGAACAAAAAAGAAAAACCATAGGGAATTCATTTATAGATGTTTTTGATGATGAAGCTTCACTTGTAGAAGATGCTACATTCTTAGCTCAAGGAACTATATATCCAGACGTTATTGAGTCCATATCAGTCAATGGTCCTTCTGCTACCATAAAGTCTCATCATAATGTTGGAGGCTTACCTGATTTTATGAAATTGAAAGTAGTGGAACCCTTGCGAATGCTTTTTAAAGATGAAGTAAGACGCGTTGGAGCAGAAGTGGGAATAGATCAAAAGCTCTTAGGTAGGCACCCCTTTCCAGGACCTGGTCTTGCTATTAGAATTCTTGGAGATATTACCAAAGAAAAAGTAAGAATTTTACAAGAAGTAGATGCTATCTTTATAAATGGACTTCGGGAGTGGGGTCTTTATGATAAAGTATGGCAAGCTGGAGCTATTCTTCTTCCTGTGGACTCTGTTGGCGTGATGGGAGATGAAAGAACTTATGAAAAAGTTGTAGCATTAAGAGCTGTAGAATCTACAGATGGGATGACGGCAGATTGGGTTGATTTACCTTATAATTTTTTACAAAAAGTGTCCAACCAAATAATAAATAAAGTAAAAGGCGTTAATAGAGTAGTCTATGATATTAGCTCGAAACCACCTGCAACTATAGAATGGGAATAATGAAAAAGATTTTGCTTATCATCAGTGTATTAATAACTTCTTTGAGTCTACATGCTCAGGATTTTAAAACCTACACACCTTCCGCAAAGGAAGATTTACAAGATATAGCTTCAAAGTTTCTAGTGGATATTACCACCCTTAAGAAATTGAATCCTGCAATTCAGAATAATCAAAACCTATCTCGTGAACTAATAGTAGTTCCAACCCAGCCAAATTTTAAATTAGACCCAAGCCTTCAGCTTATCCCTTATGAAGTAAGCCCAAAAGAGACTTTATATAGCATCTCTAAATCCTATAATTTAAAAGTAAATGATTTAAGGGTTTACAATCCTTTTTTATTTGAAAGGGAATTGGATTATAATGACGTTATAAGAATTCCTGTGTATGCCCTGAAAGACAAAGATTTAGATGTAAATCAGAGTGTTAAAAATTCTAAATTCAACACTTTGATGCATTTGGTGTTACCTAAAGAAACCAAATATGGTATTTCAGGTAAATACGGACTTACAGTCTCACAGCTTGAAGCGCTCAATCCAGGTATTGATGAAAAAGAAATTCAACCTGGTCAATTACTCAGAATTAAAAGACCTGTGGAACCTGCAAGTCAAAAACCAATCATGAATCAAGATTATAAATTTCTAAAGGTAGATTCTAAAAATTCAATACAATCTATTTCTGATAGCTATGAAGTCACAGAAGACCAACTTTTAGAATCCAATCCTTCATTAAGGTTTGAAGGTCTCACCGATGGGCTTGTGCTTAAAATACCCAAACCTGTAGATGAAAAATTTGCAAAATATAGACCATTTGTTCTAGAAGATAAATTGAAACACATAGAGACTAAGTCTATTGCCGTGATGTTACCTTTCAATTTGGAACGAACAGAAATTGATAGTATAGAGTTGAAGTCCATCATCAAAAGAAGTAATTTACTACGAGTTGCTTTAGACTTTTACGAAGGTATACAAATGGCGATAGATACTGCTAAAACAAAGGGTATTGATGTAAATTTGGATGTGTATGATACTAGAAATAATGCTGCACATGTAAAGACACAACTCTCTTCTGAGTTCAGAAACTATCAAGCTGTAATAGGTCCCTTGCTGGAGCCCAACCTAAAAGTTGCAGCAGAATATTTAAATAGGTTTAAGGTACCTGTAATCTCACCTTTGGTAAATCCAAAATTTGAGCTTGACAATCTTTTTAATACTTTGCCTAAAGATGAAGATATGCAAGAAATGCTCATAACCTATCTCCAGAAAAAGCATACAGACGAAAATCTTGTCATTTTAACTGATGAAAAATCTAAGCCTATAAAACATAAATACGCTTATACGTTTCCCGATCTTCAGGATGTAACTCAAACCGAATCTGATTATTTAAGAAAATCTGACTTAGAATCGAAATTAAGCTCCTCAAAAACCAACTGGTTTATTTTGGAGACTGATGATTTGGGTCTGGCAGAAACCACGGTTTCTCTGTTGAAATCTTTCCATAGAGATAAGTATGATATCCGTTTATTTACCTCTAAAAGGAATGCTTTTTACGATGATGAGATTTCTAATTATTACTTAAGCGACCTTCGTTTTACGTTTCCATCTATTTCAAGAAGTCAACTTTTACCTTCATTTGAAAGTGAGGAGAATTATTACCTAAAGAAAAATAAAACTTCCGCTAGCCGGTATGTCATAAGAGGTTATGATGTGATGTTAGATCTCCTTTATAGACTTGCTTACGCAGAAACCCTTGAGTCTTCTACAGAAATTATTGGCTTTACAGAATATGCTGAGAATAAGTTTAATTAC
>PXBV01000204.1 GCA_003565575.1 Psychroflexus sp.
GGCTGCTTATGGGCCATGCTGTCAGCTAGATAGATCAGGGCAATGATCGGCACGTAGCGACCCACGATGAGCGAAAAGCTGGCGCTGAGGTTCCACCAGAGGGTGTCATCATCTAGCCCTTCAAACCCAGAGCCGTTGTTAGCGGCAGCGGAGGCATACTCATAAATCACCTGGGAAATGCCGTGGAAGCCAGGGTTACTAATGCCCGCTAAGGTGTCAGGAAAGGCCAGGGTAATGGCTCCAGGAATCAGAATGGCAATGGGGTGAGCCAGCAGGATGATGCTGGCCAGGACAATTTCACGCTTCTCGATTTTGCGGTTGAGGAATTCGGGCGTGCGTCCCACCATCAAGCCCGTGAGAAATACGGTCAAAATCAGAAAGACAAACAGGTAGGCAGTGCCTGTCCCTTGTCCCCCCCAGACAATTTGCAGGAACATGTCAGATAGGGTGGCAAACCCGCCGGGTGGCATGAGGGAATCGTGCATCCCGTTGACCGCACCACACATCGTTCCTGTAGTCGAAACGGCCCAAAGTGCCGTGAGTGCCCAGCCAAAGCGCACCTCTTTGCCTTCTAGGTTGGGGGCTTGCTCGCCCAGAATGCTGTTGACCAGCGGATTGCCCTGGAACTCTCCTACAGCAGCGATTCCGATCAGGACGGCGTAGAAGACGAACACCATGCCAAAAATGAGCCAGCCCTGGCGAGGTTTGCCCGCCATGATGCCGTAGGTCAAAATCAGCCCTGCCGGAATCACCAGCATGATGATGTTGGTGAACAGGTTGGTGAAGTTATTCGGGTTTTCGTAGGGATGAGCGGAGTTGATGCCAAAAAAGCCACCGCCGTTTTCGCCTAGTTCTTTGATGATTTCAAAATGGGCCACCGGGCCACGGGCAATGTATTGAGTTGCCCCTTCTAGAGTTTGAGCCACCGCTGGCCCTGCAAAGGTTTCCGGCACTCCGGCAATCACTAGGACGATCGCTCCTACAATCGAAATCGGCAGCAATATCCGGGTAATCGATAGGGTCAGGTCAACGTAGAAGTTGCCCAGGGCATTTCCCGTCAGGCCACGAATAAAGGCGATCGCTACCGCAATCCCCGTCGCGGCTGAGGTGAACATCAAAAAGCCCAGCGCCCCAACCTGCGAAAAGTAGGTATAGGTGGTTTCACCGGAATAATGTTGCTGATTCGTATTTGTCACAAAAGAAATAGCGGTGTGTAGAGCTAAATCCCAGTGAGGCGCATCCAAACCCGTTGGATTTAGCGGCAGTCCCCCTTGCAGCATAAAGATGAGAAAAACCAGGATTCCCATCACCAGGTTGCTCACCAGTACTGCCCTGATATATTGACCACCCGTCATTGACGGTTGATTTGAGAAGCCTCCAGTGGTAAGTAACAATCGTTCTAGAGGAACTGCAACAGGATCAAGCAGCGTTCTCTGCCCCATGAATACACGCGCCATATATTTGCCTAAAAACGGCGCGGCTACTAACAGAATTGCTAAGGCGATCGCTAATTGAAAAAATCCCTGAGCCATGAGAAATCTCCTAACTAAATGAACCAAATGAAGGGAAACGAAATATTCAAGCGTTAGAAGATTTCAATACTCCAAAACTCCATCTCCGTATTCATCGTTCAAAACCCTGTCAATAACACTTTCACTATTTCGCTCATAAAGGCGATTTGACAAGGTATAGAGTCGTGTTTACAACAGATTTATACTGCAAGGATTAGATGGAAAGACTAGAAGTGTTCAGAAGCGTTTAGATGAAGTCAATAAACACCTATATCATCTGATATAAATTTAATCAGCCTATTTGGTTTGGCTCTTAGAATGGATTGACAAATAGCTTGATTTGCTCGTGATTTTCTGACCATTAACCAATCTTCCTCCATGCCCTGGTCTAGACCTGTCTCCTATTTCGATCAGTTAATCCAGGCCCGTCATCGCATTCACTGGCTGATTGGGGTCATCTTCATCTTGGTCATCTTGCTGGAGTACAGCACGCCGCCCCCCTATGTCTTTGGTTATCTGTATGTGGGGGCGGTGCTGATCGCCAGCACCCGACTCAGTCGTCGCGCCACAATTGGAGTGACCGCTGTTGCGATCGCCCTTACCTTGCTGAATCTGTTTATTCCAGGGGTGGCGATGGTGACGCCTGATACCGTTGCTAATCGGGTGATTACCGTGCTGGCGTTAGGGGTGACGGGTTGGCTCGGCGATCGCCTTCAAGCCTACGAGCAGGCCATTACGCGGCAACGCCTACAACTCCAGGCCCAGGAACAACTCGCCCGAATGCGGGAAGATTTTGTCTCTACCCTCACCCATGATCTGAAGACTCCGATGCTGGGTGCTTTGGAGACGTTACGGGCGTTGCGCAATGACAACTTTGGTGCAGTTTCGCTGGCTCAACGCCGAGTCTTTGAAGTGATGACTCGCAGTCATCAAAAAACGCTGCAGTTGGTTGAAACCTTGATGGACATTTACCGCAACGATGCCGAAGGGCTCAGGCTACACTGCCAACGCCTCGATCTGCTGACTCTGGCAGAAGAGGCCGTAGCCGATGTCGTCCCCCTGGCCACATCGCGCCAGATCCATCTACGGGTGAGAGATGAAAGTTCCGATTTTCGGCGCGCTTACTGCGTCAATGGCGATGCCTTGCAGCTTTCGCGGGTATTGGTCAACTTGTTGTCGAATGCCGTCAACCATTCACGGCGGGGGAGTTCTGTTCAGGTGGTCATGGGTGCTGCCAGCAGTCACTGCCAGGTACAAATTATCGACGAGGGACAGGGCATTCCTGCCGATGAACTGCCGCACTTATTTGATCGCTTCTACCAGGGGCAGAGCGATCGCCAAGCTAAAGGGACAGGGCTGGGGCTCTACCTCAGTCGCCAAATTGTGGCAGCCCACGGCGGTAAAATCTGGGCAGAGTCTCGCGCTAATGGCGCAGTCTTTGCGTTTCGACTACCCGCTTGCGTGAATGAGTTGTCTATCCCTGCTACGAGCAAAACGACGGCATGACGTCTCTCCTCAAGGTTTTATTAGTTGAAGACGACGAACTATTTCGGCTGGGATTAGCCACGCGACTCCAACAGGAACCAATGCTGGAAGTCGCGGCTGAAGCCGAAGACGGTGAAACCGCCCTCGATCTGGTGACGCAACAGGCGTTTGACATTGTGATTTTGGACGTGGGCTTACCAGGCATCGGCGGGGTAGAAACCTGTCGGCAAATCAAGCGGCTGCTGCCCCAGTTACCCATCCTGGTGCTGACCTCCCATTCTCAACCGACGCTGATCAACCGCCTGATTGAAGCCCAGGCACAAGGCTATTGCCTGAAAGGGGTGGCAGCCGAATCTTTGATTTTGGCGATCCAGTCAGTCGCAGCAGGAGCCTCCTGGTGGGATGCACAAGCAACTGAGCAAATTCGGGCTCAGTTTCAGCAGCACACTTCGGAGATACCTAAACCCACTCCGGTTCAAGAGAACCCCCTCACCCAGCGGGAACGTGAGATTTTAGCGCTGATCGCCAGCGGCAAAAGCAACTCCGAAATTGCCGAAGCTCTTTACATTGCAGCAGGTACCGTTCGCGTTCACGTTCACGCCATTTTGCAAAAGCTGGAGGTGCGCGATCGCACTCAAGCCGTCGTCATCGCTTTGCGGAATGGGTTGATCGAGACCGA
>PXBV01000364.1 GCA_003565575.1 Psychroflexus sp.
TCTTAAAGCTAATGATTTTTTCTTCGGAATTTAATCTCGTTGACTGATTTATGTTTCTTTTAGTATCGAGCAAAATAGAGACTGCTTTTATGTGTCAATCATGAAAATAGCAAAAAATCTTAGACTTTAGTTTCAAATTCCAAACCTCGTAAACTAAAAATTGTTTTGAAGCAATTCTATATTTTTTTCTTATTTGGGTTCTTTCTGTTTGAAAACAAAGAAACAATCTCTATTGATTGTTTATTGATTCTATAATAAAGATTATTATGTTTTTCAACGACAGCTTTTCGGATATTTTTTTTCTCGATTGATTCTGGGAAAATTTCAGGCATTTTGGAAATCAGTTCAATTGTGTGATCTAATTTTGCAGCAAACATTCTCAATTCTTTTTCAGTCCAATTGCTTTCAAGGTATTCTATAGTTTCTTTAAGTTCAGATATGGCATGGTCTGTCCACAGTATTCTATAACCACTTTTCATAAACCTCTTTCACTTTTGAATGAGACGTCAATTTTCTGTTATCAGCATCATGAATTCCTTTTTCAATAGATTCTTTTTCACTAGCTGAAATTTCATTCCACCAATCTGCTCTTTCTTTTTCTCTTAATTCAACTAATTTGTCAATCAGAGACTTGTCATTCAATGTTGACAACCATTGAATTAATTCAATTTTTTTATTTTCTAAACTAAAGTCCATAATATCAAAGTTACAAATTTAATTCTATCCTTTATTTTTAAAAACATTTTTTAACTGATGTACAACTTAAAGCTTTTCAAAATTTAGCTTCAACTCTTGAGCATACTTCAAAATAACGTCTTTTGAAAAACTCTTTTCTTCTGAAATTCTGCCAATACAAGAAAGCTCTGTTTTTTCTAAAATAATGCTTTCAGTCGTGCGATGTTCATTACCACTGAAGATGATTCCAATGTTTGAAAAGCCTCGACTTTTCAAAGCTTCTACAGACAATAACGTATGATTAATACTTCCTAAATAATGTCTAGACACCAAAATAATTTTATCCGTCTTATCCATCAAATCGATGATACAATCTTTAGAGTTGAGCGGCACTAGTAAACCCCCAGCACCTTCTATGACCAAATTGTTTTGAGTTTCAGGTCTTTTGATTTTTTCAATTTGAATTTCAATCTCATCAATTTTTGCAGCTGCATGTGGACTCATAGGAGTCTTTAAGGCATAGGCATTGCTAAAGAATTTGGATGTTGAATTACTTATCAAAGCTTTGACTTTATGCGTATCAGAATAGTCTAAATCTCCAGCTTGAATCGGTTTAAAATAATCAGCTTCCAAAGCTTCTGTAACGATAGCAGAAACCACAGTTTTCCCAACTTCAGTACCAATTCCTGTGATAAAGTAGGTGTTAGTCATTCTCATTTTGAATTAAATAGGTTGCTAAGGATGTTAAAAGCATTTTTATCTCCTTCTCCGAATTAAAACTATGCAAGCAAAATCTAAGCCTTTCTTTCCCTTTGGGAACGGTTGGCGACAAAATAGGTCTTACATCAAAGCCTTCTTGCTGAAGTTGCCTAGAAATAGACTTCACTTTTTCATTCCCACCAATCACACAAGACTGAATAGCGGATAGACTTTCAATGAAAAATTCAGATAAGTTATGGGTTTTAATTTGCTCTTGAAAATATTTGATGTTCAATCTCAAAGCTTCAAATTCTTTTGAATTGGATTCTAAATAAAGATGCGCTGCCCAATTTCTTGCTGTGGTTTCCACACTTGGAGCGGTGGTATAAATAAAGCTCTTGGCGAAATTAATTAAGTATTGTTTTAATTCTTCTGAACCCAAAACTGCTGCGCCATGAGACCCGAAAGATTTACCAAAGGTGATGATCCTGGCGAATAGTTTTCCATCAAAATCAATACATCCTTTTTTGGAAATAGTTCCTACGGAATGTGCCTCGTCTAAAATTAAAAAAACGCCATATTTATCACATAACCTTACCAAAGTATCCACATTTGCGCTGTCACCATCCATAGAAAATACATGTTCTGTGATGACATAAGTGGTTTCAAATTGGTCTTTGAATTTAGCTAGTTTTTGTTCTAAATCGATTAAATCGTTGTGTTGAAACTTGTAAGCTTTGGCTTTCCCTAAAGCTATACCATCTCGTATGGAAGCATGACTTAATTCGTCATAGAGGATCAAATCTTGACGTTGTGCGATTGCTGAAATCAAGCCTAGGTTGGCATCATACCCAGAATTGAAAACTGTGGCAGCTTCAGTGTTGTAATACTGTTCTAGATAAAACTCAAAATCTTCAATCATATCGTAATTCCCAGCGAGAAGTCTTGAGCCAGTAGCGCCATGAAGCTCACTAGAATACTCGTTAATTTTATCTAGGGCAAATTCAGAAATAAATTGATTTTTTGAAAAGCCTAAATAGTCATTGGAAGAAAAATCTATAAGTTGAGAGTCATTTAGTTTTAAAATCCTAAGCGTACCTTCCTCCTGTCTTTGTGAGAGTTTTTTTTTAAGCGATGCTGGAAAAATAGCTTTATAGGTTTGAGTTGTGTTTGGCTTCATCTTCATCTTCCTGGGTATGCCCCTTCAATTCGTGTGTATGTTTATTGTATTTATTCTCAAGATCATCTGTAATTGATTTTTTCCAAAGCGGGTTTCCTAAAAAATAAGAAGTTCTTCCTATAAGGTGAGCACCAACAGGCGCTGTGATAAGAATGAAAATAATGACAGCTATCACTCTAGTGGTGACAGAGGTTTCCAAAAAAAATAGGGCCGCTGCGGTGAGCAATAGACCTACGCCTAAGGTAGCTGCTTTTGTATTTACAGAAATTCTTAGGTACTGGTCTGGCATTCTAAGTGTCCCTATAGCAGCTAAAAGTACAAAAATGGCTCCAAAGCCGGATGTGATGTAAACTAAAATATCAGTCATTTTTATTTCTTTTTTCCAAATAATAAGCAAAAGCTACAGTTCCTAAAAAGGCAATAAGAGCCAATACTAGAGATATATCTAAAAACGTTGGTTTGTCGTTCAAAATACTATACACAGCTATAATACCAATCCCTATAGTGATTAATAAATCTAAAGCTACTACTCTATCTACAATGCTTGGTCCTTTAAAAAACCTCACGAGTACCAATAGTGAAGAAATGGATAGAACAGGCAGGATAATGTAGTATAAAAAGTCGTGTACGTTCATCGTAATATTTCTAATAAGCGTTTCTCGAAACCTTGCTTTATATCTTTTATAAATTCTTTTTTGTTCATCACATACATTCCATGAACATATAAGACACTTCGATCTGAAGATACGTCCATTGCTAATGTTCCTGGTGTAAGTGTAATCAAGTTGGCCAGTAATGTTATTTCCAAATCGGTTTTAGCATCAAGTGGTAAAGCCACAATTCCTGGTTTCATAGAAAACTTTGGGGTAACCACCTCATAAGCCACTTGGATATTAGCCTTTGTAAGTTCCCATATAAAAAAAGCTATGAAACTTATGATTCTAGGAACAATTTGAAAATATTTTTTGGTCTCCTTATCTTCAGCACCACTCAAAATCCATAAGATGATAAAACTGAGCACAAATCCAAAGAGAAAATTGTTAAACTCATAACCCCCAGTCAAAAAGACCCAAATTAAGGTAAGGAGTATATTTGATAAAAATTTAGTTTTCA
>PXBV01000230.1 GCA_003565575.1 Psychroflexus sp.
CTCACCTGTTTCACATTCAAAATACAAATCGAAAATCTACAATGATGGCAGGGCGATGCCCCTACCTGTTTCAAATTCAAAATACAAATCGAAAATCTACGATGATGGCAGGGCGATGCCCCCTACATGTTTCACATTCAAAATACAAATCGAAAATCTACGAAGATGGCAGGGCGATGCCCCTACCTGTTTCAAATTCAAAATACAAATCGAAAATCCACAATGATGGCAGGGCGATGCCCCTACATGTTTCACATTCACAATACAAATCGAAAATCTACAATGATGGCAGGGCGATGCCCCTTTCAATAAACACCTATCAAATACAAGTCACATATCTATGCCAAGGGGCGGAGCCCTGATATTTTAGTAATTTGAATCTGAGGGCGATAAATAAGGGGCAGAGCCCTGAAATCTTTTATGAACTTAAATTAGGTCACGTCATACCACTCAAATAAATACTTTGCCTCATAAGCAACATCAAACTTCTCTAAGAATAACAAATATTCTTCTTTAAATGATTGCTTTCTGTGGTGTTCTGGCTGCTTCAAAATGTATTTCACTACTCTATCAATGTGAGATTTGGAATATGTAAATGCACCAAATCCCTTTTGCCAACTAAATCTACCAGAGATTAATCCTTTGTCGTTTATCCAATTAGACGAACCCGATTTAACTTGCTCCATCAATTTAGAGGGAGATATATCAGGATGCATCCCTACAAAAATATGCGTGTGGTCTGGATTGCAATAAATTGCATACGTTTTGCATTTATGATTATCCACAATTCCACACATTACCTTTTCCAATTCTCCTCTAAAAGATTCTCGGATGAGATTCTGCCTTCCTTTTACTGAAAACACAAACTGAACGTATAACTGTGAGTATGTATTAGCCATGGTTTTTATATCAGGGCTAACGCCCCTTTATCTGTTCCGCAACGATTGAAAATAATAAAAAATATACGAAGAGGGCAGGGCGACGCACTCACCTGTTTCACATTCAAAATACAAACCGAAAATCCACGAAGATGGCAGGACGATGCCCCTTTATTTGTAACACAACCTAAATGCAAATCAAATTTAAATCTACTCGCTTATAATTTTATGTTGGTGACTGATAGACTCTTCATGAATTGCCTTTAATATTTTTGTGATAAACTCTTCACTCAAATTGTGTTCAGACCCTGCCTGAATCATAGCGTCCAGTACAAAATTCCAACGTTTGGCTTGAAGAATTGCTACGTTATTTTTCTTTTTCAAGGCACCAATTTCATCAGCGATATTCATTCGCTTTCCTAAAAGGTCTATTAACTGATGATCTACCACATCAATTTTGGTCCTAAGGGTTTGTAGCTGATTTTGAAAAGCTGTTGCATCCGTAAACTCCTTTCTCATTTTAAGATCTACGGTCATTTGATCTAAAGCTTTAGGAGTAATTTGCTGCTTAGCATCACTCCATGCATTGTCAGGATCAAAATGAGTTTCTACCATTATCCCATCAAAGTTTAGGTCGAGTCCTGTTTGGCAAATATCAAATATAATATCTCTACGACCTGCTATATGTGATGGGTCTAAAATGATAGGTAAGTCTGGAAATTCAGACTGTAGATCAATGGCAATTTGCCATTCTGGATTGTTTCTGTATTTGGTTTTTTCGTAAGTAGAAAAGCCTCTATGAATTACTCCTAAGTTGTTAATGTCAGCATCATAAAGACGTTCTACAGCTCCAAGCCATAGTGCTAAGTCAGGGTTTACAGGATTTTTCACCAAAACAACTTTATCTGTTCCTTTGAGTGCATCTGCAATTTCTTGTACAATAAATGGGCTTACTGTGCTTCTTGCACCTATCCAAAGGATATCAATATCTGCCTTTAGGGCAAGTTCAACGTGATTCTTGTTGGCAACTTCTGTAGCCAATTTCATACCTGTCTCTTTTCTTGCTGTTTTTAACCACTCAAGGCCAATTGCTCCAACGCCTTCAAAATTTCCAGGGCGTGTTCTTGGTTTCCAAATTCCAGCTCGCATAACACTAGTATCTGTATCTTTGAGTTGTTGTGCAATTTTTACAACTTGCTCTTCTGTTTCTGCACTACAAGGTCCTGCAATTACTAAAGGGTGATCCAAATTGAAGGCCTCTAACCATTGTCTTTGTGTGTTGTTAATTTCCATAATCTTCTTTTTTTAATATTCCGTTTAAAATGGGTTTAAGTTCATTGGCACTCGCCAATTGTTGTTCAATTTCTAAAAAGTTTTGGGTTTCTAATTCTTTTTGAAAGGTATTTAAATGTTGAATGTACTCTTGTAAAGCATTAAGTACTTCTTTTTGGTTTTCTTTAAAAATAGCCGTCCAAGTCACTGGGTTGGACTTAGCTAACCTAACGGTGGAAGCAAATCCACTACCTGCCAAGTCAAAAATAGTTTTGTCGTTTTCTTCTACACCCAACACGGTTTTCCCAAGCATGAAGGAACTGATGTGCGACAGATGGGAGACATACGCTAAATGCTTATCATGCGCCTTAGAATCCATAAACTTCAGGTTCATTTCTAAAGGAGCTATAAGGGCTTTGGCTACTGAAATTAATTCTGGCTTTGTAGAATCTACATCACAAAAAATCATTGTTTTATTTTGAAAAAGCAAACTGAATGCAGCTTCCGGTCCAGAAAATTCTGTTCCTGCAATAGGATGTGCTGCTAAAAACTGATTTCGTCTAGGATGTCTGTCTATTGCAGCACAAAGTGCAGCTTTAGTAGAGCCCATATCCATCACAAGTGCTTCTGAATGCACATGCGTTAAGACCTTTTCAATAACTGAACTGGACTTGTCTACTGGAATGCTCACTACTACAACATCCATACTCGACAAGTCACTTTCCTCTAATGCTTCATCTACGATGCCTAATTCTAAAGCTTTTTCTAGGTGAGCTGGATTTTTATCCATTCCAAACAACCTTATCTCTGGAAAATTTTTCCGGAGTGACAATGCAAATGAGCCACCAATCAACCCCAAGCCGATACTAACTACGTTCATATAGCTTTTGTATTTTGGATACGTTCTTTACAAGTTTCTAAATCTGCCTCTGATACGCAAAGTGAAAAACGCACGTAATTTGAACCCTTATGCCCAAAAATACTCCCTGGGGTGATAAATATATCGCGTTCATACAGCAATTGATCTGCTAATTCTTCAGCAGTTTGGCTCGAATTAATTTTAGCCCAAACAAACAAACCCACAGCACTTTTATTAACTGTTAAGTCCAAAGTATCACACATGTCCCAAATGAGTTGTCTACGCTTTTTATAAATTTCATTTTGACTTTCAAACCAATTAGCACCAAGCTTTAAGGCTTTGGCTGCTGCTTTTTGGATTGGAAAAAACATACCACTATCCATATTGCTTTTCACCTTTAGCACCGCATTAATAAAGTCTGAATTTCCAACTAGAAACCCAACTCTAAACCCTGCTAAATTAAAGGATTTGCTTAATGAATTGAGTTCTAAACATACCTCATTGGCTCCCTCTAGTTGGAAAATTGAAAATTTTTCATCTGTAAGAACCATGCTGTATGGATTGTCATTCACAAGTAAAATGGAATTGGCTTTTGCAAATTCTATCAATTCTTGAAGTTTTGCGTGGTCAGCTGCTTCACCCGTAGGCATATTGGGGTAGTTAATCCACATTAATTTTACGCGAGATAAATCCAACTGCTCGAGAGTCTTCACATCTGGATGCCATGCGTTTTCCTCTGTTAAATCATAAGAAATTAATTTAGCATTTAAAAGCTTGGTGGCAGCTTGGTAAGTAGGATAGCCTGGATTAGGCACCAACACCTCATCACCCTCATTAAGAAACGCCATGGAAATGAGCGCTATACCTTCCTTTGAGCCCATCAATGGTAAGACCTCGTCATTAGGATTAACCTCTATTTGGTAATGCGTTTTATAAAAACTACACATGGCTTCTCTAAGTTCATCAATACCTTTATACGCTTGATATTGATAGGCGCCAGAAATTTGCATAGCATTCATCAATTCTTTTACAACTTCTTGAGGCGGAGCTAAATCTGGACTTCCAATTCCTAGATTTAGTATAGGTTTACCTTGTTTTTTTAGTTGAGCAACTTCTCTCAACTTTTTGCTGAAGTAGTACTCTTTTGTTTCTTGAAGTCTGTTGGATACTGAAATCATGACTTTCCATTTTTGTATAGACCTACACAGGTCGGTTTGATGCTTATTTTTGAGATAGCGTTAAATGCTTCATTGAAATTGACAAGATCTGTAAAGCTCACATCCACAATAAAGTTGTAACGCCACATATCAAAGGGGATGGGGATACTTTGAATTTTAGACAAATTTAACCCATAATCTGCCATAAGGTTCAGAACCTTAGCAAGACTACCTGTTTGATGCGACATTTGAAATTGTAGCGTAGCCTTATCAACATTTTCACTTAGATTGGGTGTCTGTTTTACCACAACAAAGCGGGTTTCATTTAGGCTATTATTTTGAATATTCTCTGCAAGAACCTGAAGCCCAAAAAGCTCAGCCGTTCCCTTTGGTACTAGGGCTCCAACCCCAAAAAGTTGCTTTTTGGCTATAATTTGAGCTGGCAAGGCCGTATCTACATCTTCTATAAGGTGAATATGACTTTGCTCCCTAAAGTAATGACTACACTGATGTAAAGCCATTTGATGGGATTTGACTTGAACTAAGTCTTTTACAGTTTGTTTTGGAAGTGCTACCAAGTTATGACTTATGTTTAAGTAATATTCTGCTGTTACTTGTAAATTGTGATCTAAAATCAAACGGTAATTTGGAAGAATGCTGCCAGCAATAGAGTTTTCTATAGCCATAATAGCCTGTTCACACTCCCCAGTCACCACAGCATTCACAAGTTGGGAAAATGAGCTGCATTCTAGAGCTTCAACCTTGGATACATCAAAAAGCTCTGTAAGCACCTTGTAATGGTTAGATCCTTTTATACCTTGTATGGCTATCTTTTTTTTCATAAACTAAAAAAAGCCTCGTATAAACGAGGCTTTGTATATTTTGATAACGAATTTATATCATATCAACCTCGTTTCGCCTTAAAAGCAAAATAAAAGTTGAAATAAAAGTAAAAACGTGATGTCATTATAAATTTATTGTTCGGCTAAATTAAAATTATTTTTTAATTTACAATGAAAAACCTATATAAAATTCAATAATTTATTGTTTTAAGTAAGATTCTTGTCTTGGAATGGTTAAAAATTCTTTGAGCCTCCCGTTTAAGTAAATCACATTTTCACCATTGAAGTGTGCTCCTTCTTCTAGCATAACTCGAAAAGGTTTTTGCCATTCTTCAAGATAAACTTCAGCATTTAGCTCTATAGCATATACGGTATTAGGATACAGAGGATAGTCTCCAGAACCTGGAACTTTTCCTTGGTTATCCCACATGCCAATAGAGGGACCAGCTGCATGGCCGTGATAACCCATTGGGTGTGTATAAATGGTTCCTTTAATAGATTCTGATAGCATTTGATCCCTTGTAGCTTTCAATATTTCATTTCCTGTTCTACCTGTCACAAAATTTGAGGTTAATATATCCTGCAAGCGGTTACCCACAGCTAAAGCATCTACCAAGTAACTGGGCACTTCTTCCTCATTAGGTTTTAGTACATAAGCAAGCTGTTGTGTATCTGTATTTAGTCTTAAGTAGGTGATACCAAAATCCATATGTAAGACATCTCCAGGCATAATTACTTCTGGGTCTGGGTTTTTATCGAAGGTTCTAAGGTGTTCTTTACTTTCACTGCCCGCTCTTTGAATGTCTACTGTGGGGTGAAACCAAGTTTCAAGTCCTAAAGCTTTGATTTTATCTCTGTACCACCACACAACATCACTTGTAGAAGTGACCCCCGGAGTTATAACTTTTTCTGATAATCCTTCCTGAATAATGTTGTGAGCTATAGCTTGAATATGCTTATAGCTTGCTAATTCTGAAGGTGTTCTGGTTTCTAACCATCCTACTGCTAGCTCTTCTGCTGAGGCAAGTTTCTTATGATAAGATTTTGGAAGATGCTTTAATAAGAGTTCGTACTCCGTTAGGTTGAGCCCATCCGCATGATTAAAATCGTTTGACCTATTAATACCAATTTTTTCTGGGTTTCTTTCTTTTATAAGATCGACTAATCGCTCCCATTGGTTGGGCTGTTCCTCAGGATCCCAAGATTTTTTAAAATAATCTCCCACATCATACCTAGCTACTGCAAGCGTTTCAACTTCATCACTAGATGCTGGCTTATACATTAAAAGCATAGTTCTACGTCTTGCAGCTAACCAAGTGCTAGGAAGCAATGTCTTTATAATTGGATCTTCATTATACTCTCTAGAAATAACCAACCACATATCTATTCCAGCTCTATCCATCATTTCTGGAAGGACAGTCTGAAGTCGCTCACCAAACCATTGATCTATCACTTTAGCCTGTTCTTTTTGAGACAAAACAGCAAAGTCTTGGGCTAAAACTGATGATGAAATCCACATTAGCAGTATAAAACTAATTTTTTTCATAAGGTCTATTTTAAAATTGATACCATAAAGGTAAAGAAATCTGTGAGCACTTCACCGTTTTGCCAGGTAGTATTTATTTGTTTTGGAAAAATGATTATTAAAAAATTATAATTTTCATTAGGGTATAAGCCAAAAAAAAATCCCAAACTTAAGATTTGGGATTTTTAAACTATTTGATTTGTTTAGTCTTGCACTTGGAATGTTATAGGAAGTGAATAAAGCACACCTACGTTTTGACCCCTTTGCTGACCTGGTTTCATTTTTGGTAACTTATTAATCACTCGCTCACCTTCAGATTGAAGTCTAGGATGTGGAGCTCTTGCAGCCACATCAACTATATTACCAGTTTTATCAATTTTAAATTGAACATAAACTCGATTGACACCACTTAAACCTAAATCTGAAGCAAGACCTGTGTCAAAGTTCTTATTTACAAATTGACTTATTTTTTTACTCATACATTGCTTACGCTCTTCGTTGTTATTGAGACCTTCACAGCCAGGAAAAACAGGCACACTCTCAATAACTGCAAAAGGAACATCTCCAATTTCTTCTTCAACCTCTTCTACTTCTTCTACTTCAATAACTTCATCTTGATCGGTTTCAGTAGACTCTATTTCTACTTCTTCTACGTCTTCGTCGTCATCAACCACCTCAATAACTTCTGGGGCTGGAGGTGGTGGAGGTGGTGGAGGTGGTGTTTTTTGTATTTCTGTAATTGGCACATCTTCATCATCTAGCATGTCTAAGTCTACTAAGCCCGTATCAATATCACTTCTATCATATGTCTTCCACTCTATCATGATATAGGTGATGAGAAGTACTGATGCTAGACCAATTTGAAAAAATAAGAGACTTCGTTTTGTAAGATCTTTCTTTGGATTCTTTTTTGGTTCCATATTAAAAATTTATATAGATGACTAAATTATAAAAAAAATAAAATCTACTTGCGATTTGAAATTATATTTTTAAAAATTATTTTACTATAGTATTCAAAACAAACTAACCCCAAGGCAACTCCTAAACTGTTGGCCAATATATCATAAAGATCAAAAGTTCTGTAACTTGTGAGTCTATCTTGTAAAACCTCAATAATGATGCCTAAAATTACAATTCCTAAGGAAATTATAATGTTAAATTTCAATTTAAGCAAGCTATACCTTATCAAAGCTACTAGCCACAGTGTATTTAATGTAAAATAAGCGGTAATATGATATAACTTATCTTCATTTTCCACTTCTAACTTTGGAATGTTACTTACATCGGCTAGAGACAGGTAACCCACAAAAAGGGTACAAAAAATAGCAAAAAATAGTGGTACGTTACTATTCAGTATGAGCTTTATAAGCTTCTGCATCCATCAATTCTTTGATTTCGTCCAGGTTATCAATTTTAATTTTAACCATCCAGCCCTTTCCATATGGATCTTCATTCACCATTTCAGGTTCATCCTCAAGGTCTGCATTAAATTCTAAGATCTCTCCTGACAGAGGAAGGTAAAGGTCAGAAACTGTTTTTACAGCCTCTACAGTGCCAAAAACCTCATCTTTGTCTAAAGATTCACCAACGGTTTCAACCTCTACATAAACGATATCCCCCAACTCACTCTGGGCAAAATCTGTTATACCAATGGTAGCCGTTTCTCCTTCAACGAGAATCCACTCGTGATCTTTAGTGTACTTTAAATTCTCTAGTACTTTCATAAAATTATTTTTTAGTTTCCAAAATTATATCTCAACGTAAATCCAGTTCTAATAGTTGTCTGTGGAAATATGGTTGAGATAGCATTTTGCGAAAATACGTGATCGTAGAAAAATAACGCAGTTAAATTCTTAGTAAATGCATAATCTGCAACAAAATTTATTGACCAAATATCTTGCCCCGAGGTCACCCGGTTGCTTATTACGTCTAAATTTCTGATAATGGTCTCGTTTCGTCTTAAAGAAATATCTGCTTTTAAGTTTAAGTCACTCCTTAATACTCTTCTATTACCTTCAAATTGTGTTATAATGGTGAGGTCTTTTACTCTGTAGCCCACTCCCACTATGTATTCGTCTCCTAGCATTTCAGTCAATAAATTATTGTTGAAGCTAAGAGATAAGGCTCTATCTCTTCTAATCTCTCCAATAATGCTTACCGAGTTTTTCATTTCAAAATCAAGTCTAACCAGAGGACTAAATTGTTCAATTAAATTCACATTGGAGATAAAAAGCTCAGACCTGAAATTATCATTGGGGTCTCTGTTGAAGTCTCCAAAAGGGTCACGCCTGTTAAATTCTAAATTAGTTTGAAATTGGTTAATGGTGTAACTTGAGTTATAACCATGTTGTACAGAAAAGCGGTTGAATTTTTCTTTGAACCAGTTCAACCTCATAAATCCTGTGTATTTAATATTCCAGCCAGGAATTGGGATGTCTTTAAATGGTCTTAAGCTTTGGCTTTCTGCACTTGATCCTGTATATGCAGATAAAAATGAGGGCAATAGTACAGATTGACTGGTTCTACCAAAACCAACAGGGAAACCATTTTCATCAATATTATTAGGATCATTAAGGTTGATGCCAGCTTGTTCTGCCAGCCTGTTAGCTATGATAAATCTATTTTCTCTAAACTGATCAAAATTTTCTGAAACGTCCCTTGTACTAGTTCTGAATGAGGTCCGTATCATATTGGTTGAAATGTTGAAATTTCCGAAAGTATTGGGTATAATAGAATTATAAGCCATGGTTTCTGGATCAACTCTAAAGTTTTCTGTATAAGTATCAGAATACATTCTATTGGCATTTAGGTCTATAGTAAGCCCCCGAAGAATCTTTAAACCAGCCTGAATATCAAGCTGTTGATTGTCTGTCCTAACATATTGCTCATTAAAGTCTTGATACATTGTAAGCCATCCGCGTCTTGCTGCTTCGCGCCTAATGTCATTTTGACTTCCAAATGTAAAGCCAACCGAAGGTTCTAAAGTTCCTGCAAAACCAACATCATTGGTATACCCGGGAAGAAAAATTCCTTTTGTATCAGAGTAATTGACCTGGACACGATCTAAAACAGTCACTAACCCTACAAATGTATTGAAGGCTTTGTCTCCAACACTTAACTCTTGGTCTTCTTGTTGTGAAGCGTTGTTTTGATTTTGAGCTGGTGGATTTTGACCTGCACCTCCTCTTCTTCTACTTGTGTTTCTTTGAATTTCATTTGGCTTTTGAGCCGTTTTTTTGGTTAAACCTAAATATGAGTAAAAATCTGGCATATTAAGATTTCCATTAATTTGATGTGTGGCCGAATTTTGAACAGAGTTTCCCAAATCTGGAATGCCCCCTATACCTCTCAGAATCTCTGAAGCTTTGGTCCACAAAAAATCTCCAGTATAAGAGTATTGTGATTGTACAAATTTTAAAAATGGAATCTTATCAAAAGGTAAGCTATAATTTACCTGGAGCTGCTGGTAGTGCCTGTTGGGTATACCTATGTCAAAAAAATCATCAAAAACACCAACGCTGTCGTCTTGGTTATTATTTTCATCAATAAAATTTCTAACTATCCTGTTTGTAGATGCATTAAAGTTAAAATTCAAAGCAGTGGTTAAGTTATAATCTATAGCATACTGCCAATCAAAAAAGAAGTTTCTCTGATAAAGTTTTGGCGGACCAATGCTCCCTGGTGGTAAATCGAATTCACGAAATCTAATTTCATTGTACTGCCTATTCACATTTGCTCCAGCTGTGATGCTGTTGGGGAGTAGGTTAACGTTGAAGTCTTTGAAAATTGCAAAATAAGGACTTTCAAAAAGCCCAACATTTTCTAGCGGTTTCACTTCAAAAGGCTCAAAATTAAAACCATAAGTTAAAGCTGCATCTATATTTTGGTCTAAAGATTCTCTAATCTCAAAATCCCTAAAGTCGGTTTGATTGTAACTTGCAGAAAACGTAAAGTTTTCAATATCATATGGCATAGGAGTTTTATCCATATTAGTCCTGTCTTTTCTCAAGCCGATAAGACTAATTCCTTGACGCCGGGTGTAGGTTTGAGCTTGTTCTTCAAACTCTGACCTCAGATCGTCATCAGCGGTGTTGTCCAGTAAATTTTGCAATTCTAAATCCCCAAAAATAGGATCAAACTGAGGAGTAATAATTTCTTCTCCCCTACTAAAATTAAAAGGAATCTTTACACCCCACTTTTCTGGTAAAACTTGGCCTAAATTAAGCCCAGTTACAACATCATACTGCAAGATATCTTCTCTACTCCTCTCGTTAGGTCCATCTTGAATTGCGCCAAAACCAATAGTAGACCTTCTACCACTTGCTGAAATATTGGCAAAATCTGCAAAATTTGTATCCAAATTTAACACTGCTGCCCAACCACCTTGATTTTTTAGTCCAGTTAAGCGAAGTTCATTAAACCAAACCTCTCCAGACACATTTTGGTTACTTGAGTTTTTTAAGCCAAGCATCATTACCCTGATATTACCAAAACTCGGATTACCAATAATTCCTACTTTAAGACCATCATTGTAGGTGCTGCTGACTGAGTTTCCAGATTCATTAAAATAATTTAACTGTAAATTGCTAAGATTATCATCACCCAAAACTATAGACTTTATTTGTTGGAGTAACTCTAAAGGCAAATCAAGGTCGTTCTCCAGAGGCCAAACACCTCGTGGAGTAAAATCATTGAGGTCTGTCACTTTTAAGGGAACTTCTATTTGGTAGTAGTTATTAGTGAAATCAATCCCCATCCTTATAAAAGCGGTTAATTGATCATCTTGAAGTTGAGCATTGGGTGGAGGCAGGGCTTGAGCATGAAGATACATCTCTAGACGTTCGTATTGCCTCATATCAATCTGATAATTTTTAAAAACTCCCCTAGAATCGTTTGCTTGAAGTCCAGAAACTCTTAGCGCTAATGATTTTTCATCTTCTCTAATAGCTACATTATTATTTACTAACTCTTCTCGCACAACTCCAGGTGGTGTAACATAATTGGAGGTAATTTCTTCACTTACTGCTTCAGAGTTAAATTGTGTATTACCTACATTTGGATTTAGACCGTCTGGCAGAATAGGCAAATCATAGGTAAAATAATCACCTCTCACTAGGTCAAGTGTGCCGAATCTAAGTATGGTTTCTTGGCTAAAACCAGTCATAAACATTCTCATAAAACGCACAGACCTTAAGTCTGTGATACCACCAACAGCAAATTCTTCACTTGTTCTCAAAGGAACTCTAAACTGAACCCATCTTGATGCTTTTTCTTCTCCATTTTGCAAGGTAGTCACCACTTCCTTTACGTCTGTAATGTAGTCAGAATTGATACCAGCTCTTGAGCTGGTGTTGTTTTGAACACTCATATTAGGGAAGACAGGAACTTCGTATTCATAATAACTATCAATGGTGTTCATGGTATTGTCCATATTCACATCTTCCACATCTGGGAATGCTGAATTCCCACGGCTATTTTCTGTTACTTCTACAGGGTTATTGCCTTCCATACCATTGAACTTGCTGTATCTATTCAAGATATCTCCCGTCCTGTCTAGGTAAAACTCATAGTCATCATTAGAAGGATCTTCAAAATTGGCAAAAGCAGGAAATTTATTAGCTTCATCTATATTGTTAAGTCCATCTAAGCCTACATCTTGATTGATTCTTTCCTGTCCATTAGTATCAAAAGCATAAACTAAAGATTGATTACTAGGTACTTTTGCAAAATTAGTGGTAAGTGTATTGGAATTGCCTCCATCTTCTGGAAGGCCATTTTCAAATTGTTTCCGTCCATCTTTTAAAATATCTTCTGAAATACTTCCAAAATTAAACACTAATTTACCTCCTGTATTCCCAGCATTTTCAGGATAAATAAATGGATCCATTACCCAAAACTCAACATATTCTACATTAGATTGCTCAAAATCTGTAGTTTGAAGACCCCTCATAATTCCTCCAAAGTTCTGCTCAGGATTAGGAAGTGTATTGTCATTAGCCGCTGCAGGGTTGTAATTGTACATTCCCCTCTCAGTTGGTTTATACACCAGGTCTAGCGGAAATACAGTCTGCACCTGTCCAGGTACGATGTCTATATTGGGGAAGATTTCATTGATAAGTACTCGTCTGGAGTAGTATTGAGACAAATCATCATCGGTTATATCTGCTGGACGTCTAGAGCTATAAAATACAGGGTCAATGGTGTACCAATTTAATTTTGCTCTAAAGTCGTTTGTACTTATATCATTGTTGGCATCATAAGTACCGTTAGCATCTTTAGGCCCTCTGTACCCTACTGGAGAACTAGACAGTTTCCAAGCCAAAGGATCCATTACAGAGATGGAGGTTTGAGAGCCCTCAAAATCATCCACATAACTTGTAGCTTCTCCTTCAAAATCATTACCTCTTGGGGTTCCTGGTCTTAAATAAGCAAACTCCCCTCTTAAGGAAAAGTTAGACTCAACATCAGTATCCGTATTAGGGAGCTTGTTGACCAACCGAGTAAAAAAGGGAACTGTGGTATTGTAATTAAAATTAATACCATACATACTATTATTTACAGGGTCTGCTCCATAATCTGCCTTTTGAGTTATGGGTCTTTCATTGAGGTTCAAGAAAGTACCCCCAATTAGAAACTCATCACTAAATTGGTGCTGAACATCTATACCTGTGAAACGCTTGGTTTGTCTTCCAAAAGTTGCATTATTTTCGGTTGAAACTTGTATAGGAATGTCTGAAGCCAGTAAGGCTTCATCGAGTATATTTACACGACCTAATTCATAATCCACTGTATACTCTGCTCCTTCTTGTAAAGTTCTACCGCCAGCGGTTACAGTTACCGACCCTCTAGGAATATTGAAAGCACCTATAGGAATACCATCTGTAGCTGCAGATTTATAACGCCCTTTTAATTGAAATTTATTTTGTTGAGCGCCTTGCTGTTGAGCTTGAATTTTGGTTGTAGCATAAAGGCTTCTAAAGACGTATTTTGCTTGATTTTCATTGTAGGTATCTGGATCATTATAGTCTTCTGGACCTGAGTTTGGAGTAAGGTCAAGTTTATTAAATAGGTGCTCTCCAAAAGGCTCTACTTTAGTAAATTTTAAAATCCCATTTCGGGTATCAATGGTGATATTGGGCACAAAATCAAAAAAACCGTCTCCACCATTTACAGGGTCATTATTTTGGTTAAGCCTATCTAAATCGAAAACCTGAAGTAGGTTAGTTTCTGAAACATCATCAGGGAGTGGAGTTAAACTTCCTGAAGCTTCTGTAATAAAATTGACTGGCTGAGGGTCTGAGTATAAAATATTAAAATTGAATCCATCTTGTTCTAAATCTGAAGCTCCAAGGCTGTAAAAGTTTTTCATCATCAAGTCCCAGATGGGCTCTTGAACATAAGTAATTGGACTCTTTAATAACTTTACAATTAAATTTTGATTGAGTGCTACTTGCTCTCCCTCTTGGTCTGGATTTTCTTGAGTATCTGTTCCTGGTGGCCCACCATTTCCGAATTCTCCAACGCGAAACACTCTGCCATCTGTGGTAGTATATTCAAAAGCAACCCCTAATACTTCATCATTATTTAATCTCTGGTTTAGGGAGATATAACCGAGTTGAGTGTCGAGGTAATATTCATTTTGTTGTAACTCTCTAGCATTCTCTAAAATAGCATAATCTCTACCTTCAGAAACAAATGACTCCGCACTTCCAAAGCCTGGTCTTAAGGTTGCCAAATCTCTTATTTGATTGGTCAACACAGATTGTGAACTACCAATGGCATTAGGATTGAATAAGTTATTTGTATTATTAGGTCTTGCGTTAGGGTTTTGAATAAAGTTTGGAATTGGGGATGGTATGGGGTTGCCTTGGTTATTTTGAAGCATTCCAATGTTTTCAGGTTCGCTTTCACCTAAATCTTGAATAGCTACAATGTTTCTTGCATTGGACGTGGTTTGGGTGTTGTTAGTCCTATTAGTAACCCAAACCTGAACTCTAGTGATTTGAATTCTGCTATTGATGAAAGGATAATTTAGCAAGGCATTATCATATTCATCCCTAAAGAAATGCGATAAAAAAAAGTGCCTGTTTTCATCGTAGTCTAAAGCGAATTTATCAAACTCCCTCACCGTAGAGCCACCTTGAACGTTTACGCTTTGTCTATCCGAATTTAATTCAGAAAATACTCCTGTAATTCTTGTCTTACCAAATTGAAGCTCGGTTTTTACACCAAATAAACTTTGAGCTCCTTGTATAAGTGAACTATTGGTCTGCATCTGTATGTTACCTACTTCAATATTTTGAATAATGTCATCTTCCGTGGGAGTATATTCAAGTTTAATTTGATTTTGAAAGTCAAATGTAGACTGCGTGTCGTATTCTGCGTTCACTCGTAACCTTTCCCCAACTGTGGCTTGCAAACTCATGCTGATTTGTTGATTAAAGTCAAAGCTCAAATTACTTTGATTCCTTGGAGACAGTGAAGGGTTATCTTGTTTGCTATAAAGAATCCCCATATCTACCGCCACAGAACCACTTGGGTTGACTACTACTTCATCTCCACCAAAAACAGATTGAAAGAACGAATTATTGACATAGAAAATAGGTATAAGATTTTTTTCATTTTCTTCATCCCCTTTCCCTAAGGCGATGTCTGACTTTTCTTTGAAGTAAGCTTTCATCTGTTCTTCTAGAACTAGATTTTCAAATTCTTCTGGAGTAAGTACTAACGGAAATTTAGTATTTACAGAACCTATTTTCCTAGTATAAATATATCTATCCAAGACAGGGTCATATTCATAACTATCGACGACACTTTCAGGGTCAGGCATAGATAAATTACCCAAGGTGGGAGTTGTGGGTATAGAATCTTGTTCTTCTTGAGCATTCGTTTTTGTAACAAATACAAAAAGAAAAGCCAGAACTAAAAGCGAACGATAGGTTATGTTAAAAGCATCAAGGATGTAATTCAACTGGTTATAGATTTTTTAAGGCTAATTTTATTATCTCTTCAACGTTAGCATTAGGATTATTATTACAAATTCTTGTAATA
>PXBV01000101.1 GCA_003565575.1 Psychroflexus sp.
AAAAGTCTTGAAATCATATTAAAATCAGAAAAAGGTGAAAGACCAACTTCATAGAAAATTGCATTTTAAATCTACTCCTAAGCGCATAGTATGTCTAGTGCCAAGTCTAACTGAATTGCTTGTAGATTTAGGTCTGCAGAAAAAGATGGTTGGTGTAACCAAGTTTTGTGTTTACCCAGAAGGTATAAGAAAATCAGCTGCTGTAATTGGCGGCACAAAAGACGTGAAAGTTGATAAAATTTTAGATTTAACCCCTGATTTTATTTTAGCCAATAAAGAGGAAAATGAATTAAAGGACGTTGAAGCCTTATCAGAACACTGTCCAATTTATGTAAGTGATATTTCAACTCTAGATGATTTATTTCAGTTGATTCTGGATTTGAACGCGATTTTTGATATACCAGTTAGGTCTCAGCAACTAGCAGCACACATCCAAGCTAACTATATCAAATTCCGCAGAAAAATAAAAGATCAACCAAAGCTTAAGGTGGCCTATTTTATTTGGCGTGAGCCTTGGATGGTAGCGGGATCCTCAACATTCATAAATTATATGTTGGAACTTAATAATTTTGAAAATGTGTATGCACAGGAGGCACGCTATCCCGAAGTTAAACTGAAAAACCTCAAACCAGTAGATTATGTTTTGCTTTCTTCTGAACCATTTCCCTTTAAGGAGAAGCACAAAGAGGAGCTTGGAATTCATCTAGACCAAGTGAAGCTCATCAATGGCGAGTATTTTAGCTGGTATGGTAGCCGGCTCATTAAAGCGTTTAGCTACTTTCAGGATTTGAGAGCTAGCTTGTAAGCTTCTAAAGGCTACTTAAACAGACGAGGTTTTTTAAAACTCAGTCATTAAATTTAGTATAGCTTTATGGAGTTTTGCTGAAATAAAATTTTAGAGTGTATATTTACGCAAAATTAGTGATTTGATTCATCATTCTACATATAAGCATGCATCTTCTCAGCAATGGGTTACATTTGTGCATGGTGCTGGTGGCAGCTCTTCTATATGGTTTAAACAGCTTAGAACCTTCAAGTCTCAATTTAATATTTTGCTTTTAGATTTACGAGGTCATGGAAATTCCAATCCTAAACTTCAAGATTCTCTTGATGAAAATTACACGTTTGACGCCATTACTAATGACATTGTTGAAGTTTTGGATGTGAATAAGATTGAAAAGTCACACTTTGTAGGCATTTCTTTAGGTACAATTTTGATTCGGAATTTAGCTGAAAAGTATCCTGAGCGCGTATCGAGTATGATAATGGGAGGCGCCATTATGAAGATGAACATCAGGTCTCGGTTTTTGATGAATGTGGGTGTTGTTTTCAAGTCGGTTGTTCCTTATATGATTCTATACAAGCTGTTTGCATTTATCATAATGCCGAGGAAAAATCATAAGAAATCGAGAAGTCTTTTTGTCAATGAAGCCAAAAAATTATACCAGAAGGAATTCATCAGATGGTTCAAATTAACTTCTGAAATTAATCCACTTCTTAAATTTTTCAGGCAAAAGGCTATTGATATACCTTCGCTATATGTAATGGGAGAACAGGACTATTTATTTTTACCAGCCGTAAAAAAAATAGCTGAAACCCACAAACAAGCCAAGCTATATGTGCTTAAGAATTGTGGTCATGTGGTAAATGTGGAGCAGCCCAAAACATTTAATACACAAGTTATAGATTTTATAAAAGGCCTAGAGGGTTCTCCCACTCTCAATGCAATTTAATCTTGAAGGGCAAACACACGCCTTAACAAATCAGAGCTTCGCTCTTGTATATTAGCTCGAATTTGTTGCTCTTCTACTTCTATCATCGTGTAGACGCCTTTAAGCGCTTCACTAGTTACATAATCCGTTAAATTTGGATTTACGTTGTTTACAAATGGAATCTGATTGTAATTTTGGATTACATCCGTCCAAACTTGGTCTGCTCCTACTTTTTGAAAATTGTCATTGATAATAGGTTGAAATTTTTGATAGAGCTCTGCTTGTGTTTTTTCTCGAAGATAGGCCGTAGCCGCTGTTTTATCGCCCATAAGTATGCCTCTAGCGTCTTCAAAACTCATCTCTCGAATAGCAGTAAGAAATATAGGCGTGGCTTCCTTCACCGCTTGTTGAGCAGTTCGGTTAAGTGCTTTTATACCTTCATCAGCAAGGCTACCAAGGCCGAAATTTCTCATGGTACTTTCTAGTCCAGAAAGTTCATCTGGCAGTCCTATTCTTACTAAACTATTTGCATAAAAGCCATCCTCCATAGTTAGTTTAGACACCTGCTCATTTACACCTTTAGATAAAGCTTGCTGTAAACCGCCTGCAATTTGTTGTTCACTCAAAGCGCCCGATCTGGCTATTTCCTCAGAAATTTGTTGAAGTTCTGCACAAGATGCCATAGATAAGACTATAAATACTAAGGTTAAAAAACGCTTCATATTAGATGTATATAGGATTAATTTACAAATATAATTACTTAGAGTGGTATTTACACTTTTAGATGTGATTATGAAAAAGTAAAGGATTGGATTAATCTAAAAACCAATCTAATATAGTCAACCGTAAATTGTATTAATTAATATTTAAATTTCTATATTTTCACAGCTTACATACCCAACCAATGTTATGAAAATTTTAAAAGTTCTTGTAGTCCTAATCACCTTGAATTTTAACTTGTACGCCCAAGTAGGTATAGGTACCATATCTCCAGATGCTTCAGCAATTTTGGATGTAGAAAGTGGTGATAAAGGTTTCCTACCACCTCGACTATCAACGCAAGAAAGAAATGATATTGCTCAGCCAGCTGTAGGCTTAACTGTATACAATACCACAGAAAATTGCCTACAATGGTATATTGGAGGTAATGCTTGGCATAATGCCTGTGGTGGCAATACGTATTTAGAATATCCCGATGGCACCACCTTTTGTGATTCTGAAATTACAGAAATAGTTGAAGTAACAAGTGTTGCTACTGGAGGTAGAATATGGATGGACAGAAACCTTGGCGCCTCTCAGGTAGCAAATGCCATTGAGGATGCTGATGCTTATGGAGACATATACCAGTGGGGGCGAGCAGCAGAAGGCCACCAATGCAGATCCTCTTCCATTTTTGATACTTTTGAAGCAAATACACCAGTTCCAAATGCAAATAATGACTGGGATGGGTTGTTTATAACCTCTTTCAACAACTGGTTAGATACCAATATTACGGCTTTATGGCAAGGGGTAAATGGTGAAAATAACCCGTGCCCTAACGGCTTTAGATTACCCACAAGAGCAGAATGGGAAAATGAATTTGACTCATGGACTCCTAAAGACGCTTCAGGTGCTTTTGATTCTAACCTCAAGTTAACAACTGGAGGAAATCGTAATAGGAATGATGGTGATATAATTAATGAAGATATTGAAGGAAGCTATTGGAGCAGTACGTCGTCCGGAACTGAAAGAGCATTTAGGCTAGAATTTACAACTACTTCAGACGCCAGAATGGACGATGACCCAAGATCTACAGGAGCGTCAATTCGTTGTATAAAAGAGTAGTTTTCAGGTTGATTATAAACTAATAAAAGCTTATTTGGTTTTTAAACCTTATTTATTTACAAGCAAAGATTACCTCGTGTTATCATAAATTCAATTGAAGACCACTC
>PXBV01000112.1 GCA_003565575.1 Psychroflexus sp.
CCCGTTTTAATGGCGTAAATGTTATTAATACAGGTAGAAGCGTTTAAATCTAAGTTTACTTTAAAAGACAGTTAAAAATGGCAATATATACCAAAGAAGAAGCAAAGCAAATCATGGAAAAGGCATTAAGCTTTTCTACAGCAGATGCTTGCGTAATAAATATGAGTGGTAGCGAACGAGGAAATATTCGCTATGCTAGAAACACAGTGTCCACTTCGGGACATCGCTCCAATCAGTCACTCGCAGTAGAAGCAAGTTTTGGTAAACAATCTGGAAGCGCTACTGTAGATGAGTTTGATGATGAATCTCTAAGAAATGTAGTGAAACGTGCAGAAGAACTTGCTAAGCTTTCACCAGAAAATCCAGAATTCATGTCACCATTAGGGCCGCAAACCTATGATGAATCTATTAGCTACGTGGAAGCAACGGCTAATATTAAGCCAGAATTTAGAGCAGAAGTCGCGGCAAAAAGCATCAACCCTGCGTCTCAAAAAGAGGTTACTGCAGCTGGATTTTTAGATGATAGTTACAGCTTTAGCGCAATGTTAAATTCCAATGGTTTGTTTGCTTACAACCAATCTACAGATATAGACTTTACGGTTACCATGCGTTCCAATGATGGTACTGGTTCGGGCTGGGTGAAACGAGATTTTAATGATGTGACTAAGTTTGACCCAGAAGAAGCGGCAAACGTAGCTATAGATAAAGCAGTTATGTCTAGAGAGGCTCGTGCCATAGAACCTGGAAAATATACCGTCATTTTAGAACCAGCAGCCTCTGTAGATTTGCTAAGAAACATGTCTAGATCCTTTAACGCAAGAACTGCAGATGAAGGAAGAAGTTTTATGTCTAAAGGGGATGGCAATAAAATTGGACAAAAAATCGTAGATGAACGTGTGAATGTATGGAGTGATCCCCTACATCCAGAGGTGCCAACTTCTACATGGAGTGGGGACGGTTTACCGCTCAAAAAAATGGATTGGATCAAAAACGGAGTTGTAGAAAATCTTGCCTACAGTAGATATTGGGCTTCTCAACAAGGTAAAGACCCTGTTCCATTTCCATCCAACTTTATCATGCAAGGTGGAGACGCTACTCGTGAAGAGCTCATCAAAAGTACTAAAAGAGGAATTTTGGTAACTAGACTATGGTATATAAGAAGTGTAGATCCACAAACCTTGTTATATACAGGGCTTACCAGAGACGGTACATTTTATATCGAAAATGGGGAAATTAGATATCCTGTTAAGAACTTCAGATTCAATGAAAGCCCAATCATAATGCTGAATAACCTTGAAACCCTTGGGGAACAAGTGAGAATCAACGGAAATTTAATACCTTATATGAAAGTAAGGGACTTCACCTTTACTAGTCTTTCTGATGCAGTTTAATTTTTGTATCACACCTAAAACGGCTACAGTGCTTGCATTGTGGCCGTTTTGGTTTTTAAAATTAATAAGAAAATCAAATCTAATGGATTAATAATTTTGACTTTTCTATGGTTTTTAAGTCAAATTTTCGAGATATTAATTCAAGTTATAATAGATGTTCAATAAGGCTTAATAGGAGTTTTACAATCAAGAAGAGTAAATCACAAAATGAATAATTTTTTCTTTACAAGATTGCAATATGAGTCTGGAAATTGGGACGTAGACCAGCGTATGCCGTCTAATTTGCTCAACTCCCTCGTTGAATATACCACCTTAAAAGTAAATACTGTAGAAAATATAGTTCCTTTGAGTAGTGACGACATCTTTAAATGTCCATTTTGCTATATTTCTGGTCACAAACTCGTTCAATTTTCAGAAAAAGAAAAACAAAATTTTGAAACCTATGTCAATAATGGTGGTTTTGTGTTTGCAGACGATTGCAATCATGATATTGATGGACTCTTTGCTAAATCCTTTGAACGGCAAATGGAAGAAATCTTTGGTCCCAATGCTTTAGTTAAGATTCCAAATGATCATGAACTTTATACTAATTTTTTTGAGTTTGAAGACGGTCCTCCTACCACTTCCCAAGAGCTCAATGGCTGGGGAGATGATTTAGTTCATGAATATTTGAAGGCTATCGTCATCAATGGTAGAATTGGTGTGCTGTATAGCAATAAGGATTATGGTTGTGAATGGGATTACGACTTTAGAAACAAACGATTTTATAAATTAGATAACACCCGGTTTGGGGTAAATATTGTGATGTATGCCCTTACATCTTAAAACTTAAAAAATTATGAAACCATCTCTATCTGATTTAGATAAAGAAGTAAAACATCTTACCCAAAAGCTCAAAAACCTTAAAACTGAAATGGCAAAGGTTATAGTAGGGCAAGGCGAAACTGTAGATCAATTGTTAATTACATTTTTGGCTGGTGGTCACGCTCTGCTAGAAGGAGTCCCAGGCTTGGCCAAAACGCTTATGATACGCAGCTTGTCTCAGGCAATTTCTCTTGATTTTAACAGAATTCAATTTACACCAGACCTCATGCCTTCAGATATTATTGGTACCGAAATCTTAGAGGAAGATCCAAGTACAGGAAAGAAGTTTTTTGAGTTTAATAAAGGACCCATTTTTGCCAACATTATTTTAGCTGACGAAATCAATAGAACACCACCTAAAACCCAAGCGGCTCTTTTGGAAGCTATGCAAGAATTTGAGGTGACTTATTCTGGAAAAACCTATAAGCTGGAGCGTCCTTTCTTTATCTTAGCTACACAGAATCCTATAGAGCAATCTGGAACATTCCCGCTTCCAGAAGCGCAACAAGATCGTTTTTTATTTTATATCAAAATTGGTTACCCTACAGAGGCAGAAGAAAATCAAATTTTGAAACTTACTACAGGTTCCAAAAAAGCCAATATTCAACCTGTGCTAAGTGGTGATGAAATCCTAAGATTACAAAAGCTAGTGAGAGAAGTACCCATAAGTGATGAATTGATTTCAAAAGTAAACACTTTGATTCGGGCCACCCGACCTGAAACCACCACAAATGCTTACGTGAAAGAATGGGTGAGCTGGGGCGCGGGACCTAGAGCTGGTCAAGCTTTGATTTTAACAGCTAAAGCGAGAGCACTACAGCAAGGAAGACTTTCTGTTATACCAGAGGATTTGGAGCGTTGTGCCTACCCTGTGCTTCGCCACAGAGTCATCACTAATTTTAAAGCTGAAGCAGAAGGAATCACTTCAGATCAAGTGACTTCAGAATTACTTAAATCTATAATGTAGTTGAAAGATTAAGCGTGTGAAGCAGGACTATAGGCAGTTATTAAAACCAGACGTCATCAATAGCATAAGTGGCTTAGCACTTATAGCAAGAGTTGTGGTAGATGGTCATTTATCGGGTCAAAATCAAAGCCGAAGACTAGGTACGGGAATGGAGTTTAGCCAGTATCGTGCATACGAAACAGGAGATGATCTTAGGCTTTTAGATTGGAAAATGTTAGCTCGGTCTGGGCGGTATTACATCAAACAGTCTGAGGTAGAAAGTCACATCTCCGTAAAATTCATTATAGATGCTAGCAACTCCATGCAACACGAAGAAGGCGGAATACATAAAATGGATTTCGTAAGAGTATTAACTGCTTCTTTAGCTTGGTTGGTACAATCTCAAGGAGATGCCGTTGGATTGTTTGCTATAAATGACAA